>RFZT01000159.1 GCA_009920585.1 bacterium | reverse complement strand
TAAGCTGTTAAGTTCTTACCGCGCATTCCCTCTCATTTACTTTTAATTACTAAGTAGTCGAAATAGCAAGTTCGCAAGTAGTCAACTATCCACCACCATACACGGGGGACAGATTTTCTCTGTCCCCCTTTTTCTTTCCCGGATGGCCCTGTTTCTGCGGGCTTCGGCGTCTTTCCTTGTGGACGCGTCAGGGCACGTTACGCCGATTTTTGACCTCAGAGCCCGAATTTTTCTCTCTTTTCTCTGTTGCCTTGTGGACGTGTCCATAAGTTGGCCCCAGTATTTATGGGGGTTCCAGCGATTGGGTTGGACCTTGTCAGTGGCCAAGCATAGATGAGTTGAACCGGATAAAAGACGGCCTCAAGCTGTGATCTGACATTCCGTCTAGATGTGCCAATGTTTGGAGAGGCAGCAAGCAGTCGTTTGACGAAAAAGCCCTCAAACGACAGTTTGACGGCTTGTCAGGAGGATCGGATAACTAGCGCCTAACCGGTGAGTGTGGCTGGAACACAATAATCCCCATGCCCAACAAGGCCACCGCCGCACCGGTCACATCCTAGGCCGAAGGCCGAACACCATCCACCGGCCACAGCCACGCGATGGCAGCTCTTATGTAAACCCCGCCATGGGAAGCGTACACCGGCCCCGAGGCCGTATCGTGCAAGGTCAACAGCCACGCGAACAGCGCCAGACTAGCCGCCGCGGGGAGCAGCAGCCAGATTGAACCGCCCTGTCGAAGCCAAAGCCAGGGAAGGTAGCCGAGGTGAACGGTCAGCTGCTGCGGCTGCTGCTGGTGCCGCTGGGGCACCTGTCAGGCCGGTTTCCGCTGGGCAACACCGGTCGATCGCATGTCAGTGCGTTTCGGCCCATGTCGGTGGCGCCGGAACCGCTGGCCACCATCCGCGCACACCAGCGGACGTCGACACCCTGAACGCCCGTTGAGTTGTCACGGTCAATATCTCTTCATCACAGCCGCCCTATAATTTACCCCAATGCGTGCTTGCCTGTTTGCCTTGCTGCTGATGTTCTGCCTGCCCCTGCAATGGGCAGCCGCGGCCACAGGTGCGCCTTGCTTACACGAACCCTGTGCCAGCGCGGGAAACGTCCATTCGCAGGCCGACGCCGCCGACCACGCCGGTGAGTCCCACGCTCAACAACCGCAGTGCGGAAGTTGCCACGCTTGCGCTCTGGCCCTGCTGGTCAGCGTGCCGTTTTCCATGGGCGATACCCGCACCCGGACGCAAGCCGGGTCGCGCTTCTGGACCGAAGGCCTGTTCGTCGAGCGGCCCGAACGGCCGCAGTGGTCCGCCCTGGCCTAACTAGGGTTCGGCTTCTTCGGCGGCGCATTTTGCCGCACCTCTCCGATCCCGGTGAAACGTATCAGCCCTCGCGGCTGGTGATGTCCGTTCTTTCAGGGTCTTTTTCATGTCTCCATTTTCTTGGCGGGGTCGTCCCCATTTGGCCTGGCTGCTTGCTGTGGCTTTTCTTCTGGCGTTGGACCAGCTGAGCAAAGCCTGGTTCGCCAGCACCATCGCGCTGGGCACGGCCGTCGAGGTCACAACCTGGTTCAACCTGGTCCATGTGCTCAACACCGGTGCCGCGTTTTCGCTGCTGGCCGAAGCAGGCGGCTGGCAGCGGGTGTTTTTCATCGTTGTCGGAGTCATGGTGGTGGTGCCCATTACATTCGTCTGTCTTGCGCGCCAGGTGGAACCGCTCGAACGGACCGCGGGAGCACTGCTGTTGGCCGGCGGCAGCGGCAACCTCATCGACCGCATCTCCAGTGGCGCGGTCACCGACTTCCTCGATCTGCACTGGCGCGGGCTGCACTGGCCAGCCTTCAACTTGGCCGACGTATTCATCGTGCTGGCGGCGGGCGCCTGGATCTTGATGTCCCTGCGTCCCGCCGTGGCCACCTCGAAAAGCGCGTCATGAACCGACCCTGGACCCTGCTGCTACTAGCCTGGCTGGTCGCCACTACCGCTACTCTGGGCGCACTGTTTATTGGCGAAGTGATGGGCATGACGCCTTGCGTCCTATGCTGGTACCAGCGTATTTTCATGTTTCCCCTCGCCATCATTCTGGGGATCGCCTGTTTCATCGATGACCGTCGGGGCGCCGTCTACGGCCTTACGTTGGCACTGGGTGGGCTGGCCATGGCCGGGTACCACACCCTGCTGGTGGCTGGCCTGATTCCCAAGGCCTGGTTACCTTGCAGCGCAGGTGTGTCCTGCGCTGACCAGAAGCTTGAAATCCTCAATGGCGTCCAGATCCCATGGCTGTCACTGGCCGCGTTCGTGACGTTGGCGTTCCTTCTTATCGTCTACCTCAGAAAGTCCTTCCGATGAACTCCAAAAAAGTTACCGTCGCCGCCCTGGCTGTTGTCGTCCTGATGTTCTTCTTCCTCGGCATGAATGCCTACCAGAAGCGTGTCCAGAATTCCCAGGCTGAGAAAGTCAGCCAAGTGGTTCAGCAGTCCAGCAGTGCCCCAGCTAGCCAGGCAAACAACCGGCTGGTCCGATTCCATTCACCGGTCTTTGGCCCTAACAATGCGCCGGTCACCATCGTAGAGTTCTTTGATCCAGCGTGCGAAACCTGCCGGGCCTTCTATCCCATCGTCAAGGACATCCTGAAACAGTACCCGAACGACGTGCGCCTAGTGATCCGATATGCACCGTTCCATGCCGGTTCCGATCAGGTGGTCAAACTGCTTGAGGCCTCCAAACGCCAGAGCAAGTACGAACCCGTGCTGGAAATGATTCTGGTCACTCAGCCGCAGTGGGCCGACCATGGGAAACCCAATATCGATCTGGCGTTCCGGGCGGCGCAGGAAGCTGGTCTCGATATTGCAAAAGCTCAGGTCGACGCCCAGGGCTCCGACATCGCTGCGGTACTCAAGCAGGACATCGAAGATCTAACTGCACTGGAAGTGAACAAGACCCCGACATTCTTTGTTAACGGTCGTGGTCTGCCATCCTTCGGAGACCAGCAACTGCGGGCACTCGTCGCTGAAGAAGTTGCAAAAGTAAGGAAATGACATGAACTTACCTACTTCCGTCAAACCGTGCTATTTACACACAGGGCGCAGATATTTTGTGCAAACAGCCCTCCTAAGTGTGGCTAGCGTACCTTTGATGTTGGCTTGCTCTCCAGTGGTCACACCATTTAAAAGCACCGATGTGACGGGTGCCACCTTTGCGCAGGATTTCCGACTCAAGGACCACAACGGCAATCCCAGGAGACTCGCGGACTTTAAGGGCAAGATCGTGGTCACTTTTTTCGGCTTCACGCATTGTCCGGATGTATGCCCGACGTCCATGGCGACCATGGCCGAGGTTAAGCGCCTTCTTGGTGACCAGAGCGAGCGGTTGCAGGTGCTCTTCATCACGGTGGATCCAGAACGGGATACGCAGGCGCTACTCAAGGAGTACATGGCGAACTTCGATCCGAGTTTCATTGCGCTTCGGCCCGAGCCCGAAGAATTAAAGGACATCGCAGCGGGTTTCAAGATCTACTACAAAAAGGTTCCAGGATCGACGCCAACGTCTTACACGATGGACCACTCGGCAGGGAAGTACATCTTCGACACCGAAGTGCGGGTGCGATTGTTCTCTCCCTACGGAACCGACGCCGCCACGATCGCGTCGGATATCCTGGTTCTTTTGTCCAAGGCTTGAGAGGTCACTCCGTCTTTCCCCTGGTCGTGTGGCTCTCCGAGCATAAAGAGGCGCTGTTCGGCGCCTCAGGTCTGGCACTCACGCTTTCGGGTTGGGCGCAATGGCAAAATCGCACGATACCCTGTCCGCTGGATCCGATGCTTCGTAACGCGTGTCTGCGGACTCGGAAGGCTTCACTTCGCCTCTACTACGCGAGCCTAGTCTTCTTCACTGTCGGAGGCTTTTTCGCCTTCATCGCCCCACTGCTTGGTTAATGTGGTTCAGGGCGGTCACGTAGGCGATGGCTTCGCGCCGCATGACTGCCCCTTACTATCGTGAGATGGACCAGCCCAAATGCTGTCTGAGCCTATGACGAAAAAAATTTCCAAATGTGAAAGAACTCATTGCCGTTCATGCTGGAAGAAATTCAGCGAGCCGGTGTGAACCTGTATAAAAACACTGGCACAGGAGATCCAATGAAGACCATCACGCTCTATTTCGCAACCGCAATCGCTGAAATCGTGGGGTGCTACCTGCCCTGGCTCTGGCTCAAGCAAAACGGATCTCCGTGGTTGCTGATACCCGCCGGAGTCAGTCTGGCGGCCTTCGCGTGGCTACTGACACTGCACGAAGCTGCCACCGGACGCGTCTACGCAGCTTACGGGGGTGTCTACATCTGTGCAGCTATTCTTTGGCTATGGGCCGTCGAGGGCATCCGACCATCGAATTGGGATGTCGCGGGTGTTGCCGTGGCCCTGCTGGGTATGAGCATCATTGCCTTTCAACCGCGCTAGGAACAGATCCTCAATTTGGAGAATGCTTTGAAAAAAGCGCCTTGCTTGCGGATCTCGGAACAGTGTTTACGGGCGCTCAAAGGGACTCGTACCCCTTTGACGCAAATCAGTGCGCCCCATGCACATGGCGCGCGCCTCGCTTGCCCACCGGCCCCACTTCCTTAGAGGCCTGAGCAATTCCGGAAAGCACACCGCACTCACTGACAGAGCCGTTTCCGGCACAACCGGTTCGCAACTCAACAAGTTGCCTTTGCAAGACCTTCAGCTCTTTGATTCGAACCGCCACATGCTTGATGTGCTCATCAATCAAGGCGTTGATTTCAGAACAGTCCTGTGGCGGGGAATCTTTCATGCGCAACAGCGCTCGAATCTCATCCAGGGCCATGTCCAAGCTACGGCAGTACCGAATGAACGAAAGTCGTTCAACGTGCTCCGGTCCATAGACGCGGTAGTTGCCTTCTGTTCGCCCCGGCTGCGGCAACAAGGCCTCTCGCTCGTAGTAGCGAATCGTCTCCACCTGTGTATCGGTGGCCTTGGCGAGCTCTCCAATCCTCATGGTGTCCTCCATCAGCGGGTGACCATATTTTAGGAGCTTGACTCTAAAGTGGCTACAGGGTTTCTAATCGCTGCAACGAGGAAGAAATCATGAGTACAAGTACATCTTGCGAAGGCGCAAAGCCACAGGTCCGCCCGACTGAGAACGGATGTTCAGCCGCTTCGTGCGTACCCTTGGTGCAATCTGAGCAGGACGTGGCGCATATGAACACAGACCAGACACAGAAAAGGTTCCGTATCTCCAACATGGACTGCGCCTCAGAGGAGTCCGAGATCCGGCGCGCTGTGGATGGCATCCCGGAAATTGAAGCCTTGCGATTCGATCTGGGGGCACGCGTGCTGACCATTTCTGCGAGCCAAGCTGCATTGCCAAACGCACTACAGGCGATTCGAAAGGCAGGGTTTAAGCCTGAGCCCATTGACGAAGCCGACAAAAAACCTTCCGGTACTACTAATGCGTCTGCGACGTTTTGGGACATGTGGGGAAAGCTTCTGGCGGCGCTCGGCTTGGCATTGGCAGCAGAGGCGATCGCGTACGCCTTCCCTGCGACGACCTGGATCAAAGGCCTGGGCATGGCCATCGCTTTGGGTGCCATCTTCCTTTCAGGCTTCGGCGTCTACGGAAAAGGCCTGGCTGCGCTGCGGCAAGGAAGATTGAACATCAACGCCCTCATGGCAGTAGCCGTCACAGGCGCCTTCTTGATCGGCCAGTGGCCTGAGGCCGCCATGGTGATGGCGCTCTATGCCATTGCGGAGGCCATCGAGGCGCGGGCGGTCGACCGTGCGCGAGGTGCCATCAAAAGCCTTCTTGCCTTATCACCAGAGCAAGCCGAGGTACGCCAGGCCGACGGCGGCTGGCTTCGGATTGGCGTCAAGTCTGTTGCATTGAACTCGGTGGTACGTATCTCTCCGGGTGAGCGTGTTCCGCTTGATGGCAC
>RFZT01000158.1 GCA_009920585.1 bacterium | reverse complement strand
CTTCGGCAATCTATCTCCCTTTGGTCGGTTGTGGTTAATTCCGCCGGATTCGGGCTAAAGCACCCGAACGAACCACAAATCGGCCCCGGACAGTCACGTTCCGTATTTTTCCCGAGACCCCTCGTCCCTCGAACGCGGAATAAAACCATTGGCCCTTTGAAATTGGACTTTGCAGCGCAAAATAAAGGGGGCATCGCCGTCTCGGCCGTGTGGAGACTGTTCTACTTGCTCGCGCCCTCCCCATCGGAACCAAAGGAGCAGACTGCAGCACACAGGCGGGACGCACTGTGCCCCTCTCCTGGAGCCCAAAAGCAAGCTGCTTTTGGTATAAGAATCGTTCGCGATTGAAATCAAGCGTCCTCTTTTTTTCTGGGTTTGGTTTGAACTTTATTTTTCTGCTTTCAGAACCCACCGCGAAGTCGGTTTGCCGTCCAGCGGGAGGTTGTAAGTGAGGCTATAGGTTTTTGTAAAAGCATCGTATTCCGCCTGCCAAAAATCGTTGCCATGGGCGGATTGATCGAGCGGCACGAGCTTCCCAGCGACGTCCTCATAGAGTCGGTATCCATC
The DNA here is from genome assembly GCA_009920585.1 of bacterium. Taxonomy (GTDB): domain Bacteria; phylum Verrucomicrobiota; class Verrucomicrobiia; order Chthoniobacterales; family Terrimicrobiaceae; genus UBA967. Next base: position 5,510 of record RFZT01000158.1, on the reverse strand, counting down.
AGCGATAGGAAGGCGGTCAAAGCGAATTGGCACAAAGCCAACGCCGCCCTTGATGTCCACCGTGACACTTGGTCTCAACCAAGGCACCACTCGTGCAGGCAAGGTGAAAGTTGCTAATGAACTCGGCAGCTTGTTTAACAATCCTTTCACGGTATCCATCGAAACAAGCGGTTCCTCAGCTTCAATGAAGATCGGATAGCGGTGGGTCACCACGCCGCCGGTGGCGCTGACGGTGAGGTCGTTTCCAGCCGCCTCGCGGTGGATCGTCTTCCAAGAGCGGGGAGATTCGGCGAGATGTTGGCGGAGGGCCTCATTCGGGCCGTAGTATTCATCGGCGTTGCGTGGCACGGTGATCCACTCCAGTTCCATATCAATGCGGTCGCCGGGTTGGAATTGCGCGAGATCCTTTGGCGGGACAACGAGACCATCGATATCCATCTTGCCAGGGCCCTGAACATTGTGCACGGAGAGGCTGATAGAAGGATTGGAGACGATCTTTCCACCAAATTTCGCTTTATAGGAGCGGATGACCAAGGCCCGACTCGCTTTACCGAAGTTCTCACGTCCCGGTGGGAGTTGGACATCGGCATCAGGATAGGCGATCCACCAAGGGCCTTCGCCCTTCAGTGGCCTGCGCTGGAGCCGGGATCTCGGCGATCAGTCCATCCCGGTTACCGTAGGCGACCCGTGGCGTGGCGAGTCGATGACCGCCCCCTATATTGAAAAGCCAGCATGCCTTTGTTGGGATTGCGGCTTGGAACGTGTAGGATTGGTCGAACAATATCCGCACATAGTCATCGCAGCGAGGGACTCGCACGGTGCATTTTAAATCCACCTCGCGGGTTTTTCCGTAATAGCCGTCGTAGCGCACTTCGCTCAGGCAGGGGCCTTGCGAGAGGTAGGCTGTCTTGACGGATGTGAAAAAGCGCGATTTGCCTGCTGCGTCTTTGGTTTCGAGCCAGTTTCCGCCCCAGCCAGCCTCAACCCAACACCACTTCGGGCCGTCCTTGCTGCTGCGGGTGAGCATGCCTCGATTGTCGGTGATGACGTTTGTTGACAAACTGTAGTCCATATCCAGACAGAGCGTCTCTCCCCAGGCGCCCACAGCGATTTGATCCCATCGACCATTCCCACCGTTATTTCCCCAGCGCACATCACTGGCGAGAGAGAGTTGGGCATGCGTGCCTTGAGGGACATTGCCGTAGAAGCCGTAAACGACTCGCATGAGGTATGTCGATTTTCCCGTTGGCGCTGGAAGGAAGGTATAGGCGCGCAGGTAACCCATTAACTTATTGTGGTGCCAATTTTTGCTGAGCTGCACCGGAATGCCGGTCGGCGTGCCATCCGGCTTGCAAAGGATCGGGCAAATGCCAGTAATGCTGCCTGGGTTCGTGAAATTTAAAAGGAAAGGCACGCTTCCGCTTTGCGCACCCTTGTTATCGACCTCGATCAGAAAATCATCATATTCCCGCAAGTCCGGACACTTGCCACTGTCCCAAGTGCGCTTGACCTTCGTAAGAGGATTAGCCTCGTTCACGCGTGTGACATAGCAGTTGTTGGCAGGCTCAAAAGTGACGGGGGAACCCTGATTGAGAAGGCGAATGGCGATATCTTTCTGGGGTAATCGGGCATTGCGCACGTCGCAAGTGACGCTCACCGCCTTCGGTTCGCCCTCTTTCCACTGACCTTGCATGACCTGCTTGGAAGTCCAATCGTGCGAGCCGCTTTTGAGACCAACGGTTACTTCCGCATTGGTCCAAATGGGCGGCGTAAACTTGCCGTTGTAGGCATCGAAGTTTTCTTCAAAGACAAGGCCTGCACGATTAGCGATATTTCCAGGTTGCTGGGTATGGGTTGTTATCTCCTGCGGTGTCAGGGCCCGATCCCAGATGCGAATCTGGTCGTAAACGCCCTGAGCCAGTAGCGAGCGTGGATCCACACTCTTTCCGATGAGCAGCGCTCCCCCACCCGGCTTACGCTCGCGGGCGATCGCTTTGGTGCCCGCCAGTCGGCCGTCCACATAAAAACTCATCGTCTTACCATCATAGGTGAGCGCCAGCAGATGCCAGGCATCGGCAGCCGGAAGGCGACCGGCAGGGATAATGAAAGCATCCTCCTTTTTCCCACCTACGTTCATCACCGCACTCACGAAGTTACCAGGGGAAAGCGTAAAACCATAGTGACCATCGGTATCTTTGTTTTGGTTGCGGGATAAGATGACGACATCATTTGGCGTATAAGGTTTGTTTTCGGGAAATTTGTACCAGCATTCGGCAGTGAAACTCGCGGGATCAATATCCTTGGAAGCCACCAAATCCAGCGGCGTGCCGACAATATACAAGCCGGCCCCGACAACGCCATTGGCCGCCCCATCAAGGGGTGCAGTGGCTGGCATCAAGTTTGCCGTGAGGGTGAGACTATCGGGCCAAGCCACCATATCCAAATTCGCTAGGCAGCTCAGCTGATTCCCAGCTTCATCTGCGAACTTGAGATCTAAACAATCGAAATGCTGGACAAAGCGAGCGGATTCCCAGAGACGCACATCGGACATGCGACCGAGATCCGTTCTTCTGCCTGCCGCACAACTCACAGCGCGGTAAACCTTGCCGTCCAACTTGACTTCGATCTTCAAATCAGCGGGCGATAGAGCCTCCATGCGCCCGATACCAGAAGCGAGGGCACTCTTGTAATCGCTGTCGTCATTCAGCAAGCCGAAGCTCGGCTTGGAAAGGTTATCCACATCCAGCTTAAATCCGTAGTAGCCGGTTTCGATGCTCAGGATGCTTGCGGATGTGTCGTTAGCGTTTTTTCGCCACCCATTAGGAAAATAGCCGAAGGAAAAATCTTTCGGCGATAGTTGCGGAATGATCTCTGCGGGGATTGGCTTTGCGGGCTCTGGAGAAGTCGCGGAGGCAAGCAGAGGTGTCCAGCAAAGTGCGGCCAGCAAGGCTCGAATGGTGGTGGCGCGTAAGGAGCGATTGTCTTGGTGGCTTGTATTCATGGATGATGTGAACATGGAAAATGGGGGATTTTTGTGGTGTGAGGTGAGGATTGTCATTTTCATTGGGTTTTAAATCTATTTTTAAAGAAGCGGCTGAAGCGCTTCGGCGATGAGTTTTTCGTATTCCTGGACTTTGTCTGGGTGCTCGGCTGAGCGATCGGTTTTTTCCAAGGGGTCATCTTTGAGGTTATAGAGAGCCGACCGAAAGCGGCGCTGCTTGGTCGTTGCATCGCTTTTTTCGCGGTCTAATTCATGAATGAGCTTCCAATCGCCAACGATGATGGCTTCCTTGCTCGCGCCAGTTGAATTGACCCAGAAAAGATAGGGACTTTCCTTTTGCGCGCCCTTTCCCGTGAGCGTTGGCAGGAACGAGAGGCCGTCGATGGCCACGGGGATTTTTGCGTCCATGATCTCGGCGAGCGTCGGCAGGATGTCATAGACAGCCGTGCGCCGTTTGCTCTCACTGGCGGGGCTGATGTGGCCGGGCCAGCGGATGATGAACGGAACGTTGAGCCCGCCCTCAAAGTTGTCCCTTTTCACACCGCGCTGAGCCAGCGTGCCATTGAATCGATCTTCTCCACGCGGATAGCCATCCCAAAAACCGTTGAGCATCCCCGCCGGATCGTGATGGGAATAGGCACCGGATTCATGCCCATTGTCACCTGTGAAGATGACCACCGTGTTCTCAGCGATACCAAGCGCATCTAACTCGGCGAGCAACTCACCGACAGACTGGTCGAGCTTATGCATCATGGAAGCATAGATCCGTTCCTTTTCCGACCATTCGGTACGATCCTTGAAGACGTGATCTTTTGGCGAAATGGAGACAGGGCCATGGGGGAGTTGCGTGGCGTAAATGGCCAAAAACGGCTCCGACTTTTTCGACTGCTCGCTTAAATAGGCTTTGCATTTTTGGAGCCAGATATCTTCGCTGTAAACCATCTCATCGGAGCCAACCAAGGGGGATGTCGGGGTCGCCTTGGTGAATTTTGGGTTGGTCGGCAGCGAAACTTTTTGACCATTTTCCCAATAGTATTCTGGATAATACCCCCAACAGATTACAGAGTCGTAGAGGCCAGCATGAGTGTCAAAACCATAGGTCTTGATAAGCTCTGGGGTCTCAGTGTATCCGATACCCAGTTTCCCAAAATAGGCGGTTTGGTATCCTGCGGACTTCGCCATCTGGCCCATGAAACATCGGCCAGGGAGATTCATTCGCGCTTTTTGCACACCTTTGTTAAACACCTGCTGGGAAATCAAGCCGGCGGCGAGTTGGCATTCTAGCCCCCCTTTGCTCGGAATGGGCGAGTGCGCCTCGGTCGTGCCGGTTAAAAGCGAGGCCCGAGCTGGAGCACAAACGGAGGCTCCATAGAAATGCTCAAACTGCATCCCTTGGGTCGCCAACTTGTCGATATTCGGGGTGCTGAAGTTTTTCTGCCCCCAACAACTCAGATCACCACGGCCGATGTCATCGGCGTAAATGAGGAGAACGTTTGGCTTGGAAGCCATCGCCACAGGGGCGCTGATGACGTCACGTGGCGCCTCTGCTTGAACAAGCAAGCAAGGCAAAACCATGGCAGCAACAACGAGAAAGGATTTCACTTTAAAAGGGGATGGGTGAATTTATAAAACTTATGGGCGCTCCTGACAGCCTAGCCATTTGGCCATTTTTTGATCGCGAGCTGGAGGTTAGTTTCCGTCACAAATTCGCGCCTGACTTGCCAAGCCGTAGTCGCGCAGCGCGGAGGTTGGAGGAGCCTTTGTATCCCAGAGTCGGCGCGTCGCGCCTAATGTTTGGGACACCGGCGGCGCGGCGTCCCTACCTTTTTAACGATTTGGTTTAAGCTCCGCGCAACGTGCCTCTTTCCAAATTGGTAGGGATCCGCCTTCGGGAACTCCGGCGTGAAGATTGGCGCGGAGTAGTGCTGCAAGTTTTCAGTCAGCAGTTTTCAGTCGCGCAAGCCAGCGCGGGAGTCAGATCACGGCTTGCCGGGATTGGTGTTCAAAAAACGAAACGGACGCAAGCTCGCTTGTGGAAGTTTTCTTTTTTTGAAAGCCACATTCGTGCAACGAATGCCCCCGCGCGCCGAATCTCAATTATGACAATTTTGTTAATTATGTCTAAAAACTCTGTGTTGTCTCGTTACTCCCGCTCAGTTGATTCGCAGGATCTCCCGACCTGCTCCTCCTTCGGAGTTGCCTTGCGGCAGTCTATCTCGACCTTCCCCGAAGGTCTCGATTCGCCCTTCGGGCCAACCTTCGGTTGCTCTATCTCTCGCCTGCCCCGGCGCTCGATTGTCTAAAAACTCTGTCTGCTGGCATCTGCTTTTTCCCGTAAATCCTAAAAATCCTGCAAATCCTGTCTAAAAGGAAAATAAATCGGGACTGCCCCCATCAGCTCATGTTTGAGATTTTCTCTGCTGATACTATCGATGCTGTAGATGTCATAGCCTCCAGACTACGACATCTCCACTACCTACGGCAGGGGGTGCTCCGTGCAACGCTTACA
>RFZT01000157.1 GCA_009920585.1 bacterium | reverse complement strand
TCCCTTCTGTGTTGAGCGAATAACAAGGATTCGCACATTGTTTTCTAACCAAATGTTGAATGCGGAATCTGGCATAAGACTCAATACAGAAAGACTAAATATTTTTATAAAGTTGAAGTGGCAAGGAAGCAAGAAAAATTTTCAAGGACTCTCACTGAGGCACGGAGACACGGAGGTTTGCCGTATAGGCGAGAAATTTTTTCTGAAACTCTGTTAATTGATTCCATTCCGCTCACCCTACGGGCTGCCGTTGGCAGTCTTTCTCCGCTACGCTCCGGGTTTGTCTAAAAAAAATTGGCAAAATCATGGACAGCAAAATTATTTTTAGGGATAGTCAAGCGGTTGTTTTTTCCAGTCGATGCCTTTTCGCAGGATATGCTCGCGGAGTGAAACTTGTTTAATAGCTTCGAACGCTTTGACATTGAAGCGGTAGGGAAGCGGGAGTTCGTCAAGATCTGCGGCGATGGTTTCGGCTTGCAGGACGTCAACTCCCCACAGGGCAAGATCGATATCTGCATTCGTATGACAGGGGTGATTTGAGCGTGTAAAGAGTAAGTGGGCTTCCGCTATTTTTCTCTCGCTGCTTCATTTGATCTTTTGTGTGCTTTCAACAAAAAACTTCAACTCCATATTGGGCGAAGTTGCTATCGGAGGTGACGATTGGCATGTGGTGAAGCAAGGCAGTGGCTATGATGAAGCGATCAGCGGGATCGCGGTGATGCCATGGGAGGCGGTTGGCTTGAAAAGCGATATCAGTCGAAATTTCATAGACTCGGAGGTCATGGTGTGCGACGATCTGCTTAAACCAAGTCTCGGGCTCTTCTGGAAGCTCTAATTCTCCTCTGGCGGTCTTGAGACTGATTTCCCAAGCGCTTATTGCTGAAACGGTGAGTAAATAGGCCTGGTTAATTCGAATTTTAGCATTCTCACTGAGATTTTTATGACCAGTTGCCAGCCAGAGTAGTCCGCATGTATCAAGGAGGACGGTTTCAGACATTGTCCCATTCCTCGGCTGTTGGTTTTGTGGGGTCGCCATGAATCCTCACATGAGAAAGGTGCGTGTGCGGAATGCAGCGTTCGCGCGAACATAACGGCTTGATTTCAGCTACTGGGTGACCATAGCGGCTCAAAATAATTGAAACCCCTTGATCTTGAACTGTGCTCAAGAGTTCGGAAAAATGGGCCTTGGCTTCGTGAATACTGATTGTTTTCATGACTTGTTGGTCAGAACAGTTAACCTTTATTGGAGGGAGGTGTCAAGCCTATCTTTCTCCAATCGCTGGAAAAGGGCCTTCATCGCAGGTGTTTTTCTGCCAATGCTCGCCAGCGAGCGTCCTCCCAGTGCTCTTCCAAGGGCAGAGAGCTTCCCACGGCTGTAGCTGTTTCCGGGTCGATAGCCGCAATCTGGTCAATGGCGATATCCTCCATCTCCCGCGCCACTTGATGGCGAAACCACGAGGAAAGAGTCTCTCCTCTGCGGGCGGCAACCAACTTGGCATTTACAACAACTTTCTCAGGAACGGAAAGCGTGATGTTCATATGTGAAGTCTTATGCGTTTCACGTATTTTGTCATTAGTCTAAACACAAATTCGGATCTGTAGGCAGAATCGAGCGTGCGGGCGTTTTTTGGTGCTACTATATCTTTGACAAATTTTCAGTGATTTTTTTTAAAAAGTAGATGTGAGGTTTTTAGCAGCCCTCTATTAAGGGTGAAGATGAAGGTGAACTTGGAAGGGTACTGGGCTATCTGATAGGTGAATAGGATAGGCTAAAGGTTTAAAATTTGGATGGCGGAGTGGGCATTGTTCCATTCGATAATTTTTTTGTCCGCAGTCATCAATGGGAGGCCGAGGGTCATAGCTGTGGCGACGATGAGACGATCCGCCGGGTCGCCGTGGAATTCCGACAAGCGGGAACTTGCGATGCAAATGGCTGGCGAGAGTGGCTCGAGTTCAACGGGGCGCTTGAGATTTTCTGAAATCCAAGTGTCCACATCGGGAGCGAGATTAAGTCGGCCTTTTTGAACAAGCATGGCTACTTCCCATACGGAAATTGCCGAAACAATCGATCGACCTCGAAACGTGGCTGCTTTGCGAGCTTCGGGTGCGCGTCTCGCCTGTGTGCGTTGGCGTGCACCTTGGTTACGGTGGGCAGGGTGCGAGAAAGTAGACCAGTCTCCACACGTCCGAGACGGCCATGCCCCCCCCCTTTTCCGCTGCAAAGTCCAATTTCAAAGTGACAATGGTATTAGTTGGCGGAGCAACCAAGCTTTTGTCTGAAGATTTATAGCATGGCCAAAAAATTGGCTCGCTGAGCATCATCAATTCCTTTCTCTGAGAGTTTTTGCGCACTGAGAGAAGGGTGGATCATTCCTAGGCTGCGTCTTTTTCCTGCTTGCGGCGGAGGAGAGGGGCTTTTTTCCCTTCCACGACGGCTCGATTGATTGTGACCTCGCTGATGTCGTCCCTGTTTGGAGAATCAAACATGACGTCGAGCATGATGCGTTCGATCATGGACCGGAGGGCGCGGGCGCCTGTGCCTTTGGTGATGGCTTCGCTGGCCATGGCGCGGAGGGCGTCTTTCGTGAAATTCAAGGAAACGCCATCCATCCCAAGGAGCTTGGTATACTGCTTGACCAGTGAGTTTTTAGGTTCGCTGAGCACGGAGACGAGTTGATCTTCGGTGAGTTCCTCGAGCGCGGCGACGACCGGGAGGCGGCCGATAAATTCCGGAATCAATCCAAAGGCGATGAGATCTTCTGGTTCGACTTTTTTGACGGTTTCGCGGCGGGCGACATCGGTATCCGTGAGGATTGGGGCGTTGAAGCCCATGGTGCGGCTGCCTAAGCGCTTTTGGATGATTTTTTCGAGTCCAACGAAGGCGCCGCCGCAGATGAATAGAATTTTTTCCGTGTTGATCTGAATGTATTCCTGTTGCGGGTGTTTACGACCGCCTTGGGGGGGGACATTGCAGACGGCGGCTTCCAGTATTTTCAGCAGGGCTTGCTGGACACCTTCGCCGGAGACGTCGCGAGTGATACTCACGTTGTCTGTCTTGCGGCCGATCTTATCGATTTCGTCGATGTAAATGATGCCCATCTCGCAGCGCTTGACGTCATGGTCCGCATTTTGAAGGAGGCGGAGGATAATATTCTCGACGTCTTCACCCACATAGCCCGCTTCGGTGATGGAAGTGGCGTCAGCAATGGCAAAGGGGACATCCAATACCTGAGCCAGAGTGCGGGCGAGGAGGGTTTTTCCGGAGCCAGTGGGGCCGAGCAAAAGGATGTTGCTCTTTTCGATTTGGACATCAGCCAATGGGTCAAGGTTGACCGTGCTTGGAGCTGGCTGGGCAAGTCGCTTGTAGTGGTTATGCACCGCTACCGCCAGAACCTTCTTGGCGGTATCCTGCCCAATAATGTGCTGATCGAGGAGTTTCTTGATCTCGCTTGGCTTGAGGACCTTGAAGTTCGGTTTGGCCTTATGGGTATCCTCTTTTAATTCCTTTTCGAGGATCCCCTTGCAAATCGTGATGCAGCTATCGCAAATATAAACGCCCGGGCCTGCAATAAGCTTACGAACTTCGGATTGGCTCTTTCCGCAGAAAGAACACATGGTCAGGTTATTGGGCCGAGCCATCTAGATTATTTGGTTTCTGTAGCGGCTTTGATGACTTCGGTGATTTCTTTCGTCTCTTTGCGAGATTTCACGACCTCGTCGACGAGTCCGTAGTCTTTGGCTTCGTCGGCGGTCATGTAGTTGTCACGATCGGCGTCGCGTTCGATTTGTTCGACGGTCTGTCCGGTGTGGTGTGCGAGAAGACGGTTCAGGCGTTTTTTGAGCTTGAACATGAATTCGACTTGGCGCTCCACGTCGCTGGCTTGGCCCTTGGCGCCGCCGGAGACTTGGTGAATCATGATGTCGGAATTCGGCAGCGCGTAGCGTTTGCCCTTCGTTCCTGCACAGAGGAGAACCGCTCCCATGCTAGCTGCGAGTCCCATGCAGTAGGTATTCACATCGCAGTTGACGAATTGCATTGTATCGTAGATCGCGAGTCCGGCCGTGACCGATCCGCCGGGCGAGTTGATGTAGATGTTGATGTCTTTTTTCGCGTCTTCCATTTGAAGGAAGAGAAGCTGCGCGATGACGAGGTTCGCGACGTTATCATCGATCCCGGTGCCGATGAAAATGATGCGGTCTTTGAGGAGCCGAGAGTAGATGTCGTAGCTGCGTTCGCCGCGGCCGGTTTGTTCAACAACAATTGGGACTAGCATAATAGTAGTGGATTAAGCTGCGGATGCCGCAGGTTCATTAACGGTAGCAGTGGATGCGACCAAATCAAGGGCCTTGCTGATGAGGATCTGCTCACGCAGACGGGCGATGCCTCCGCTTTTCGACATGTCGGTGGCGAGTTTTTTGATCGGGATCTCGTAGCGCTGGGACATCTCGAAGAGGGCTTGGTAGAGCTCGGCTTCGGCGATCTGGATATTCTCTTCCTTAGCGATGCGGAGGAGGAGGAAGTTTGCGCGGACGCGGTCGCGGGCGCTCTTCGAAGCGGTCTCAAAAATCTCGGCGGTGTGGGATTTGAGGTCCTCGTCGCTCACGCCACGGGCTTGGTTTTCGGCGACGATTTCCTTGAGGAGCGAGTTGGTCTCGGCTGCGACCACGCTGTCTGGAAGCTCGCAAGTGAACTTTCCGAGGAGGTTCTCGACGATGGCATTTCTCTTTTCGGTGAGGAATTTCTGCTCGAAGTTGGACTCGTGGTTTTCGCGAATTTTTGCCTTAAGGGTTTCCAATGTGAGACCGGGCTCGATCTTCTCAGCGAGAGCGTCATCGATAGACGGGAGTTTCTTGACGTTGATGCCGTGAAGGGTGGCAGTGTAGGTGACTTGTTTGCCTTGGAGGTCGGTGATCGGGAATGTCGCAGGCACGTCGAGGGTGAATGTGCGCGTCTCTTCGAGGTTCATGCCTTCGATCGCTTTGGCGAAGCCGGGGAAGAGGGTGCCCTCGCTCATGAGAACCCAGGCATTGCGGCGGCCGTGGAGTTGGGCTGGTGCGGATGGAACGACAGCAGAGAGGAGTTCCTCGCCGATTTTTCCTTCATAGGTAATAACGGCGTAATCTTCCATCGCTAACGGTCGGTCGGTGGCAGGATCGAAGCTGGAATGCGGCTCGCGGAGGTAATCGATAAAGCCGGAGATGTCCTCGTCGGTAACGACTTTTTTAGCGACCTCGATGGTCACGGACTTGTAGTCGGGAAGATCGATGATCGGCATCGTCGAGATGGTCGCGCGAATGCGGAGCTGCTTATCCGAGGTCATTTCGACGTGGTCCACTTTTTCAATCGAGTGGAGTTGGATCTTGTGAGTCTCGGCGGCCTCGGTGATCGCTTCGCGGAGGAGCTTGCTTTCAACTTCCTCTTGGATGTCCTTAGCATAGCGGGATTCGACGATAGAAGCCGGAGCTTTGCCGGGTCGGTAGCCGGGAATGCGGGCCATTTTTTGGAATCCTTTGGCGGTGGCATCCCATTCTTTTTTTACGCGATCAGTTGGAAGTTCGATAGTGAGTCCGACGATACAATTTGGTTGATAATCCAGAGCGACATTCATGATAAGCGGGGTAGAAAAGCACATTCATTCCCTGGGGGCAATCGGTATCCCTCAAAAACAAAAAATATTCTCACTCCATGGGCAGTGGAAAATATGCGGAATGAGGTAAAAAATCATTTCAGACGCAAAAATCTTGAATGCCACGGTCGGGAGGATATTTTGCCAGTCCGCTTTGAAATCGCTCACGACTCCTCTGCAAAAACCAACGCACGAATGCGGTGTATTCGCTGTCTACAACCATTCGGATGCCGCCATGCTGGCTTACTATGGACTTTTCGCCCTGCAGCATCGCGGGCAGGAGAGCGCCGGCATTGTCACCTCAGAGCCGGAAGATAAGACGTTCCACACGCACAAAGGCATGGGTCTGGTCTCTCAGGTTTTCAAACCCAGAGACCTTAAAAAACTCAAGGGTTCGCGTGCGATCGGCCATGTTCGTTATTCCACGACAGGTTCAAGCAATCTCAAAAATGC
>RFZT01000156.1 GCA_009920585.1 bacterium | reverse complement strand
TTTGCCACAGAGGAAACCCTCCAACTTCTCTGCCGAGATGAAGACGAGGTCATTCGCCGTGCCTTCGCAACAAACTCTACCCTCAACGCAGCTCACCAAATTCTTGTTAAGGACACCTCCCTCCAAGTGCGCTCTGTGCTGGCACAAAATTCGGGAGTCAAACTCCCCATACTCTCGCAATTTGACATCAAAGACAACCTGCGTGTCCTCAAGAATGTGTTCAAGAATCCCCGTGCCAACGAGAAGCTCCGTAGCCGGATTTTCACCGAAGGTCACCCTGATGTGAGGGATGTTCTTACCGACCATGGGACGCCTCTCAAATCGCGATTCTTCATCGCACATAAGAGTCTCATCCCTCTCCATGTGAGAAGACAGATGCATAGTCGCACTGGGCTTCCTGCTGAAATTGTCGCTGAATTAGCAACCGATCCCGACCGTCAAGTGCGACTCTCTATAGCGAAACGTCTCACTGGCCAATATGGATGGCGTAAGACGAAGGCGAATCTGGCCCTGCTCGGTGGGTTCATCAGCGACCCAGATTCCGAGATTCGTCTCTCCGTATGCTCAGACCCTAGGCTCACATCCTCACAGATTGCCTCACTCACGGAGGATGAGGTTGTCGAAGTCAAAGAAATGGTCACTTCGAACATTCTTCAGAGGCTCAAAGGCTATCGTAACTCCAGGCAACCGCATTACTATCGCAACCTGTACGAAAAAACCGCCCACCTGCTACTGGCGCGCGCAAAGGATCCAGAATCCCGCGTTCGACAAGCGATAGCTCGTTCTAAAGAGGCTCCTCCAGAAGCACTCGGCATCCTCTTTGATGATCCTGTTCCCACCATCCATAGTGCTGTTCGGAGCACCACCCAATTTCCATTTGGCGCCATTCTTGATCTTGAAAAAGCTGCCCTTTCTTCTGAATTAAAGGGACCATTTCGCCAAGGAGATAGCTCACCAACGTCCATAGCCATCCACCATTTTGCCCATTGCAAAAATCCGTTTCTGCGTCACATCGCAGCTCACTATTCCCGCACGACGTTGAGCGACCTTCGAGCCTTAGGTAACGACCCGCACCCCGTCGTTCGCGAAGCAGCCATAGCAAAACTCTCAAACCGCGAATCCCAAAAGAATCCTCCTCTTCAACACACAAATCAACCCGGCTAGCCCACACCACCTTTTAACCATTCAATGACATCTCCCAAATTCAACCCCACAGATTCGTATAATCCAACGATGGATTCCTCCGCCGTTAGCTTCTCCGTTCCGGCACCTGCCAAGAAAACAAAAACCATCCGCCCCTCAAAAGTCGATTTCACATGCGATCTCTCATCAGTGCCCATGTTTTCGACAAACTTCTGCGCGGCTGCGCCGATTCCAGTCATTGCTGCCTACGGATCAGAACATGTCCATCGCTATGTTATTCGAAGCAAAAACTGGGACTTTCAACGGATCGTCGACGATAACGGCAAGTACATTTGTCGCTCGGACAGTAGCGCTGAGACAGGAGGCCCCCAGTGGCGAGACCTGATCCTTGCAAAGGAAAATAACGTATTCCTTCATATCGAAGGCGTGGACTTATCGGTTTACGCTCCCGAGATGGCGCTCGCCAAGGATGTGGCAACACAATTTTGTTTTAAGTATGCAATGCCAGAAAAAGAGGATACTGGGTGTTATCATCTTCTCACTTTTGGAAGTGATGGAATCGACACCGAAAGTGTTCCTCTCGAGAATCGCAATCCACTTAACGAGGATCACCTCGATTTATTTTATGGGGATGGTTTTTCTAAGAAGAACGAGACATTCATCGATTTTATGCAGAAGGAGCGCTCCGGTTTGAGTATTTTCGAAGGCACTCCTGGCACGGGAAAGACCTCCTACATTCGTTACCTCATCGGAAAACTAAAAAGAACACATCGCTTTTATTTTATTCCCCCCGCCTCGACTGGCGTTCTTACGAATCCCGAGTTCATCCGCTTTTGGGCACGCCAAAACGCAACCTACAATAAGCATCGATTTGTCTGCGTGCTGGAGGATGCTGACAGTGCCCTAATGATGCGCGATCTGGACAATCGTCGTGAGGTTGGAGCGATTCTGAATATCACAGATGGCCTGTTAGCAGATTTTTTACGTCTCCAAGTCGTCTGCTCGATCAATTGCTCCTCTACCGAAATCGATCCTGCACTCATTCGACCTGGCCGATTGCACACACACTTGATGTTTGATCGTATCCCACCATGTCGAGCCCACCGGATTTCCAAGGCCGTAGGACGCGAGATTTCAGACCAAAATGATTACTCGCTTGCTGAAATCTTTAATAACTCCGCATCCGCCCCATTCACAAAACAGAATATCGGATTTGCTGCTTAAAATGAATCTCCGCTTGGACCGCTTTCTTACCGCCCAGAAGGAGGGAACTTACTCCACCGCGTTGGAAGAAATCCACAATGGCCGCAAAGAGTCCCATTGGATGTGGTTCATTTTTCCACAGCTTGTTGGTTTGGGCAAAAGCAGCATAGCGAAGACCTATGCCCTTGCAGATTTACAGGAGGCCAGAGACTACCTCACCCATCCGATCCTTGGTCCGCGCCTTATCGAATGCACGCGTGCCGTTTGGGAACGTCCCGAGCCCATTACTGAAATATTCGGCCACCCCGACCACCTGAAATTCCGCTCCTGCATGACTCTTTTTGCTCATGTTAGCGAGCCCGGCAGTCTTTTCCACATAGCCCTGCATGACAAATGCAACAACGCCCCCGATGCAATGACGCTTCAGTTGCTTAATGCCTAGGTGTGGCACTTCCTGCGACTCCACATTTTCTAAAATAATCTCAAATGAATCCAACCCAACTCGAACATCTGCTCAGCACTCTTGTTAAAAAACATCTACTCCAATCTGTGATGATCTGGGGCGCACCCGGCATTGGAAAATCCCACACGGTTGCTGATGTTGCAAAATCCGCAAAGATTGACCTCATCGACTTGCGTATTAGTCAACTCGCCCCGACCGACCTGCGCGGCCTTCCTGTGGCGGATCACGAGGCACGCACCTCTCGCTGGTACCCACCAGAGTTTCTTCCACGCAGCGGATCAGGCATCCTTTTCCTCGACGAGTTAAATATGGCCCCGCCCGCCATCCAAGGTATCGCACAGCAACTCGTACTCGACCGCAAAGTCGGTTCCTACACCCTGCCCGAGGGATGGCACGTATGGGCTGCCGGCAATCGTTCCGAAGATGGGGCGTCTGTTTTCAGTATGCCCTCGGCCCTTCAGAATCGATTTATTCATGTCACCGTAGAGCCCCATTTTGAAAGCTTCCGCAGCTGGGCACTCCAAAATGGCATCGATGAGAAAATCGTCGCCTTCCTCGCTTGGAGACCAGAGCTCCTCCACAAGCGTGACACGAAGAATCCCGCCTGGCCATCACCTCGCGCCTGGGTTGCCGCCAACGCACTTCACCAAGCGGATCTTCCCATGAATCCTGCCATCGGCGATGGGCCGGCGGGCGAGTACCGGGCCTATCTGAAAGTCTATGATACCCTCCCAGACTTCGACACCATCCTTGCCGGCAATACAAAAGGCATCCCCTTTCCAAAGGAACCCTCAGCTCGCTACGCAGCTGCCATCGGCATCGCCATCCGCGCCAAATCTCCAGATAAAGTCAAAAACGCACTCGACTGGATCACAGAAAATGCTGACCCCGAGTGGATCCAGCTCTTCCTGCACGCCAAGCTCGATACGGCTAGAGCAGATAACACCTTCGGAGTTCTCGCTGCACATCTGGGGAAAAACCCAAAAATCAAAAAGTTCCTCGACTCATACCGAAAGCTTTTGGGGAACACCTGACACCACATCACTCCCAAGCCACGAACCTTCCGATGCCTCTCACTAAGCAACTAGACCTACAAGCATCTTGGTCCCTCGCCCGTTACTGAAAACTAGAATCTCACCACACTGAAAACTCCCTTCGACCTCTCACTTCTTCTTTTTCATCTCCGACGAGTCTCACCGTTCTTTGCCTCACTCGCACTCTTTGCCGAGTCCGTGATCACCGAGGATGTCGAGACCGCAGCGACGGATGGGCATCGCCTGTTTTTTAATCCCAAGTTCATGGGAGAGCACACCGCTGACGAGCAACTCGGCGTACTCGTACATGAACTCCTCCACGCCGCGTTGCGCCACGTCACGCGTCGTCATGAAGCACAGCCGCTTCTCTGGAATATCGCCGCTGACATTGTCGTGAACGGGATCATCGACGAAACGCCTGGGCTGACTTTACCCGATTCCGCCGTGCGTGATGAAAAAATCGCCCACCTCCCAGTCGAGGAGGTCTATGAAGTCCTCCGCAGACGGCATCCCGATGTGGAAAAACTCGAGATCCTCTACATTGGGAGTGATCTCATTCCGCAGGATGACACCCCCGCCCTGCGGGATCACTGGACCGCATCACTTGCCCAAGCCGCTGTTGTCGCTCGCATGGGCGGCCATGACCACGGCGATCTGCCCGCAAACCTTCAACGCCTCCTCGCCACAGTCACTGACCCGCCACTCGACTGGCGCACACTACTCTGGCGATACCTCACTCGAACCCCCTGTGATTTTACCTCCTACGACAGACGCTTCATCAGCGAGGAACTCTATCTTGATGCTATGGACGGCGAGTCTGTGAGCGTCGCAATCTGTATTGATACCAGTGGCTCGATCGGCAATGAGGAACTCGGGCGTTTTCTCAACGAACTCCGCGCCATCCTTCGCGCCTATCCCAAAGTGGAGGTCCAACTCTACGCTTGCGATGCCAAGCTGCACGGCCCTTGGGCGATCGATCTCGATAGCGAATCTGTCCCCCCTCTTCCCGGAGGTGGAGGCACCGACTTTCGTCCCTTTTTTAAGCATCTCAAATCTAACCCTCCACATCCAGATGCAGCCATCTACCTTACCGATGGACATGGTGAGTTCCCGCACGAAGAACCGGAATTTCCGACACTCTGGGTTATCAATCCCGGCGGATTAGGCAGCCACGACATTCCCTTTGGGGAAGTCGCACGCATGCTCTGAAAAAGACAACTCGCCTCCATTTTGAAATCGCCTTCACTGCCACGCCCTCGCAAAAAGGGCCCCGGAGCCAAACTTTTAAAGGAGGCCGCTCATATAGAAACCTCTGCCGATAGGTTGAGCGAGTTATCGCGTTCCCCGCACAAGAGCGTACGAGAAACCGTCGCAAAGAACCCTAATACCCCGATAAAGGTGCTGCTCGCTCTTTGGCGCACCCACGGCAAGGTCATCCTCAAAGATAATCCCGTACTCACCCTCTGGGAGTTCAGCGGCGCATCCGAGTCCCTCCGCAACGCCAAGACTTACACACTCACGCTCATTTATTCCGACCTGATCAAAGAGGCCCCAGAGCAACTCGAGTCCCTCATTTCCATCAAGACGCGACTCCGTTTGCTTGATGGGGGTGAGCGGACACGCGACATCGGCGAGATATTTGCTCGCGATCCATCGCCGACCATTCGCAAGGCATTCCTCGATCGCCTTCTCAAAAATCGCTTCGCTTGGACGACTCCTGGATCCGTCCTTTTCGAGTTAGCCCGCGATCCAGATGTCTCTGTACGATTGCACTTCGCCGAAAAATTGAAACTCATCGGCGACTGGTCAGACATCTCAGATACAGGGATCCTCAATCGCTGCGCTTTGGTCCTCGCCAGCCACAACGATCCCGCTATTCACTCCCGGTTGAGGAAATGTAAGCGACTTCCCTCAATCTTGAAAAAACGCCTTGCCACGAAAAATCGAGCTCCATCCCTGCAATGAACTGGCGCCACTACGTCGTCAACGAACCGCAATTTGATTTCAAAATCAACCCATCGATCATCAGCCCTGGAGGCAAGATCACTCGCTGGCGTCCCAATAAATACCCTCAACTTCCTGCGCCCGATACCCTCAAGATCGACTATCCCTACATCATCATCGACAACTGGCTCATCCGATTCTTTCCCCTATCAGATGTGAAAATGGGTTGGTTATCTGAAAGTTCTGTCGCATGGGCCAGTCAACGACCCGATCGCAAATACAAGACCCGACTCTTCCAATTCATTGACGAAGTCGAGCGGC
>RFZT01000155.1 GCA_009920585.1 bacterium | reverse complement strand
CCAACTGGCGGACCAGAAGCCGATAAGGGCCCAACAAAATCCAGCAACGTCGTTCGCTCTTCAAAAACCCAGAGCTACGAGATCAATAAGACCCTCACTAACGTCATAAAAAACCCTGGCGCGATCACCCGCATCTCTGCGGCGGTTTTCCTTTCGGAAAAGCTGAATCCCGAAACCAACGCACCAGTCCCACGCACGCCAGAACAGTTAAACGAATTGCGAAATATGGTTGTTAATGCGCTCGGTATCACGATCCCAAAAAATGAAACCGCAACAAATTACGTTTCCCTTCAAGAAGTGGTATTCCCTTCCGCAGTGAACTCCCTATCCACCCCGGTCGACAAAGTCACCGGCTATATGGAAATGGTTCGGCCAATTGCAGCTCTTGCTATTGCCGCCATCGTATTTGCCGTTTTCTTTTTCATGCTCCGCCGCGCGAAACCCGAGGAAATTTCTTTCGAATTGGTGGATGACGCAGATATGGCCTTTCTTTCGAATTGGTGGATGACGCAGATATGGCCGCAAACACCCAAGCACTCACCGACGCCGAGGATTCCCAACAATTTCTCCCTGCGAGCAAAAGCCTTAAAGTATCACCCGAACTCCTCAACTCACTCATTCGCCAGAAGCCCGAAAATGTCGGTGCTACGCTGCGTGAGTGGCTCATAACGAAAGACGAAAGCTAGGCCATGGCTACGATTGACTACGAAACAATGTCGAAAACGCAGAGACTTGCTGCGTTTTTCATTATTGTCGGACCCGAACTTGCTCCAGAACTCATGAAGCAACTGCGCGATCCCGAGATCGAAGATGTCGCCAGAGAAATGGCCACGATGAACGTGGTTGATTTTAAGCTTCAAGAAAAAATCATGGATGAGTTCTGTGGGCTCATTGGCGACGGCATGTCAACGGCCTTGGGTGGAATGTCCTTTGTCCAAAAGGCACTAGAAGCTGCACGCGGCCCACAAGCCGCCTCGGATATTTTGCTCAGGGCCCTGCCCGCAAGTAACTCCATCGATGCGGTTCGTGAACTCAGCCAGATGGACACACGTCAGATTTTTAATTTGATCAAGAATGAGCAACCCCAAACAGTGGCTTTTATTCTGTCCTATTTAGATTCAAAGCAAGTTGCTCATATCGTTCCCCTTTTTTCTCCGCAAGCCCGCGAGGAAATCGTGGAGCGCCTCGGATCGATGGATTCGATTTCCAGCGAATTGATCGGAAAAGTCCTCAAGAGCTTGGGCAAACATCTTTCTTCGGGCACGCAGAAATACAGTCTACACCGCCGCGGTGGAGCCCAAGCAGCTGCTCAGCTGCTCAATTCCCTCGACAAGGAACTCAGCAAAACCCTTCTGACTCGTATCGAAGAAAAGAATGCCGAACTAGGCGGAGCGATTCGAAAGAAACTCTTCCGCTTCGAAGACATCTCCCGCCTCAGCCAGAGCGACGTGCAACGCCTTCTTCGCGATGTGGAAACTCAGGATTTGGCTCTCTCGCTCAAGAACGCTCCAGAACCTGTCAAACGGAGTATCGCCAATGCCATGTCAAAACGTGCAGCGGCCACCCTCAAGGAAGAAATCGAGCTCCTATCCTCGGCCCGCGCGAAGGACGTCGAAAGCGCCCAAGACCGAGTCATTGCTCAAATCATGCAACTCTCCGAAGCTGGTGAAATCGATATCTCTCCGGAGGAATAGTGACATCCACCATCAGACAAATTGATTTCAACGCCGCTCCGCTCATCGTATCGATCCTGAATGGAGAAATCGAAGCCGCGCCTGAAGTCATTGATACGAGAGTCACTCTGGAAGCGCACGAAGTAGCCTGCGACGCAGCCTACCGGAAGGGATTCCAAGATGCAAATGAGTCTCTCACCCAGCAGATCCTAGAGCAGAGACTTGAAGTATCGCAGCTTCAGGATGTACTCTTTAAATCGCTAGCCGAGCAGTCTAGCACGCTGGCACAGCAAGTCTCACAAATACTCCCGGAACTGGTAATGGACATCGCCCGCCGCGTCATGGTGGGCATGGAACCCGATCACGCCACAGTGAAACGTATCGTCGAAGAAACCCTATCGGAAATCGCCCCCGGTTCCGTGGATGTGGAAGTGATGCTCCACCCCAATGACCTCGCTCTGGTCTCGGGTATCGAGAAGGATTTCGATCAGAAATATCCTGGCATCAAGCTTTCCTCGGATCCAGAGCTCATTCCCGGGGACTGCCGCGCTAGAAGTCGCTTCGGAATGATCGATGCACGTATTTTCACTAAACTCCAAAATGTCGGCCGTTCCCTGAAATAGAAATGGAGTCTCCTGTCCTGCCATCACTCATGCAAAACCTGCGGAGCCGCATCGAGGCTACCGTTCCAGTCGTTCGTATGGGCGAAGTCGTGCAGGTGACAGGCCTCGTCATTGAATCCATCGGCCCAAATGTTTCACTCGGCGACATCTGTGAAATCAGCTCCCCGCGTTTATCGGGATTGCAGGCCGAGGTGGTAGGATTTCGCGACCATCGCGTTTTGCTCATGCCTCTTGGCGAGATGCAGGATATTCATGCGGGGTGCGCCGTCGCCGCGACCGGTCGCGCTGCAGGCATCAACGTCAGCGAAGCCCTCATTGGCAGAATCATTGACGGCATCGGTCGTCCGATTGATGGCAAGGGCCCGCTTCCGGCAGGAACGCCACGCCCCCTCCACTGCGCTCCACCCAATCCCCTCACCCGCCAACGAATCAGCAAACCTTTCCAGACAGGCGTAAAGGCCTTAGATCTCTTCACTCCAGTCGGCTGCGGCCAGCGGTTAGGCATTTTTGCTGGTAGTGGCGTAGGTAAGTCGACCCTTCTTGGCATGATCGCGCGTGGAGCGGAGTCCGAAATCAACGTTATTGCTCTCGTGGGTGAACGCGGACGCGAGCTTCGCGAATTCATCGAGAAAGATCTTGGACCTGAGGGGATGGCGCGCTCGATCATTGTTGTTTCCACATCAGATCAACCCGCCCTCGTCCGTCGCCGCGCTGCCCTCATCGCCACAGCGATCGCAGAGCACTTTCGTGATGAAGGCCGCAAGGTGCTTTTCATGATGGATTCCGTGACGCGCTATGCCATGGCTCAACGCGAGATCGGCTTGGCCGTGGGCGAACCTCCCACCAGCCGAGGCTACACTCCCTCTGTTTTCTCCGTTCTACCCCGCCTACTCGAACGCACAGGCATGGGAGAAACTGGCTCCATAACGGCACTTTACACGGTGCTTGTTGATGGCGATGACATGAACGAGCCGATTGCGGATGCCGTGCGAGGCATTTTGGATGGTCACGTGGTCTTGAGCCGCGCCCTTGCAACCGCCAACCATTTTCCCGCCGTGGATGTCCTTGAGAGTGTCAGCCGTGTGACGCTAGAAATTTGCCAAGAAAAAGAAATCTCCACGATCAGCAAAGCCCGCGATTTGCTTTCCATTTACCGCAAAAACGAGGACGTCATCACGATTGGAGCCTACACGAAAGGCAGTAGCCCCAATGTGGATCTTGCCATCGAAAAACAGCCCCTGCTTCGCAATCTTCTCCGTCAACCGATTGAGGATAAATGGACGAGAACCAAGAGCTTCGCTGAACTCACTCAAATCGTAGGATGAAACCCAAAAAATTCAGCCTTCAAACCGTTTTAGATCTTCGTGTGAAAGCCCGCGAGAAAGCGGAAGATGCTCTCGCCGCGGCCATACGGGATCGCGATATCGCTGCAGGTCGCTGTGCCGAAGCTATCGCCCACCTTGAGGAACTCACCCGCATGATCACCGGCGAGCGTTTTGCAGCCTACGTCCGCGAACAGGGCTGGAATGCTATTAACGCCCAACGGGATCTTCTCCGCGCCCTTGAAGCCCGTCTCCTCCAAGCGGAGAAAAAAGTCTCGGCCCAGCGCGAAATCCTCATCAGCGCCGATCGCGACCAAAAACTAGTCGAAAAACTTAAGGAAAAATGGACGACCGCCCAAGACCTTGAGTTCGCTCGCGAAGAGGAAAAACAACTCGAAGATTTTGTCACGGCATCCCGTTTCCTTCAATCCGCAACCACCTAAATGAACACCACACCCACACTCAATCCCTTCGCCGACGCTGACGAGAAGCCCGACTCCAATTGGATGCCGATTATTGCCGCCGTCATTCTCGGCATCGCCACCTCGGCCGGCGTCCTTATGTGGCGCCTCCCGAGCATCACGGCGTCATCGACCCCAGTCGAATCTCACACGCCTTCGACCATTAAAACTAAGATCACCTCACAATCGAAGGATTGGGATTTCTATACCACTGAGATTGACAACCTAGTCAACGAGCTCAAAACCGAGCGCGAAAACTACCAAAAGAAAGCGAAAGATTTTGCCGCCGTAGAACTTCGCATTGCGACCGAGAAAAAGGAACTCGTTCGCATTCGCGAGGAAATTGAAAAAATGAGGTCGGAACTCACAGAAAAAACGACGGAAATGCAGGCTTCGGAAAAAACCAATGTCCGCAATCTCTCTCGCACCTACTCGAATATGAAGCCCACTCAAGCCGTGGCCATCATCTCAGAAATGTCCGATGCCAATATCGTCAAAATCCTCGCCCTCATGAAGCCCGATATCCAAGCTAAAATCCTTGCCGAAATGGCCAAGACTCCAGATGGCTCGACAGCGGCTGGCTCGGGAAATGCTACGCTAGCTCCGAGAGCGGCCAAGTTGAGCGATCAACTTCGCCTCCTCAAACAAGCCCCAGCCAACTAATGACCAATAATCTCTCCAGTTCAAAACTGCCGACTCCCATTGCCTCGGAATCGAATCGGAGGGATGGCGGCAAATTTTTCCCACTCGAATCGGAGGGATGGCGGCAAATTTTTCCCACTCCCCGGTTTCGCCGCACCGCAGGGCTCGCCTTCCTTTGAAAGCCTGATCCCTAAAAATGACGAGAAACGGAAAAAAGAAGACGAGGCGGATGAGATCGAAGCAGCAAAAAAACGAAAAAGAGCACTTCAGCAAGTTGAACCGCAAGGACCGACCCTAGATCCCTCCGCCACGATCGCGCTTTGCGCAACCCCCGACTTGGCTGCCCCGACATCAAAAGAGGAGTTTTCCAAAGAAGCAACGAAGGCAAATGCCGAGACTCCATTTGCGGGCGATGAAATCCCTGTGAAGGCCGCATCCACGGCATCCACGGCATCCACGGCATCTACGGCATCCTCTGATTCCTCTGAAGTTGAGATAGCGGCGAATGCCAGTCCAGCTACTGAATCACCTAATAAAAATGAGGTTTCATCTTTATCTCACGAAAAAAACCCGACAAAGATGGAGGCAACGCAGGTGCCAGAACCTCAAGTAGCGGGGTCCGTTAAAGAATTGGAATTGAATCACGCCAACGAGCCCTCCATTAATCCGGCCTCTCATGGCATAGAAAATGCTCCGAATGATTCTGAGATGATTTCGATAGCCACCAGCGATGCCATGGAATTTGGCGTGACCCCGCTCAACGGGCAATCGCTGGCGTCACCTTCAGTCGCAAACTCGATTGCAGCTGCCATGGCTGATGAAACCAGCGTTTCGCCAATTGGAGCCGCAGGAGGCTCTGCTGAATCTTCGTTGGGAAATTTCTCACAGGGAGCAGGCGCAAGCGGTGTTCCTTTATTCAACAATCTGAGCAGTAAAATTTCCCGCACGAGCGAGGTGACGACTGTTCTGAAAACCCTCAGCGTTGAGGTTGAAAAATTGAAGCAAACCGGGCAATCCCAAATCGACCTCGAGCTTCCCATTAGCGATACCGAGTCTGTCAAAATCCGCCTTCAAGTTCGGGGTGATGAAATTCGAAGCGTTTTTATCACGGAATCCCCAGAGTTACGCAATGCACTCCAAAAGTCTTGGGGTGAATTCGCGCAAACCAGTCGAGAACGTGGATTTCGATTTGGAGACCCTACTTTTCAAAATCCGTCCTCGGAAAATAATTCGGCGTCCTATCAAGGCCAGCAGCAAAGGCAGTCGCGCAACCAACAAACGGACACAGCGACTTATCCGGGGTATAACATTAGCCGACAACAACCCCAACGCACCACAACGAGCCCTGCGCCAGGTAACTCCGTTTCCCTTTGGGCTTAACTTTCATTATTTGCT
>RFZT01000154.1 GCA_009920585.1 bacterium | reverse complement strand
AAGAACAGAATCCAAAAAGGCTTGGGTTTTATTCCGGTCGCTCGCTTCCTTGTAGAAGCTACAATACGGACATATCTTCGGACAAAACGGAATGTGAACGTAAAGATGCCTGACCATCGCCCAACATTATCCACAGAGACTCACAATACCACCTCGATCTCGGGTGTGATTCTTTTGCTTCTCGTCCTTCTTGGCTCTTTTGCCTTAACCGGACGCGCAGAGGAACCAGCCACGATATCTCGCATTTTTTACGCGTCAGACACCAACTCACTCTCAAAAACTCGTCTTGCTAATCCCTCCGTGATCCAACTCATGGTCGACAAAATCGTCTTCGCCTTAACGGGAAAAACCGACAGAGCTACGGCCTGGGGGTCATTGGTGAAACCCACAGACCGTGTCGGGATCAAAGTCTCCGCCGCAGGACGCACCGTGAGCGGAACGCACCCCGAGGTGGTGAATGCCATCGCCAACGGACTTATTGCAGCAGGTGTCCCTCCCTCCAACATCATCGTGTGGGATCGAAATCTGGAGGATTTACTCGCAGCAGGATTCCGTCGCGAGAGTCGACTCTATCAACTGCGTTGGGTTGATCCGGTGACCGGATACGACCGCAAATCGCAGGTCACAGCCCCCGTTCTCGGACGCCTGATTTGGGGCGATAGCGGATTTGGAAATCGAACCAGCTCGCGAATGGAAGATATCCTAAGCTCAGGGGAGCAACTTAGCAGCAGCAGCTATTTTTCAAAAGTCCTCAGCAAGGATGTCACCAAAGTGATCAACGTCCCTGCGCTTTCCGACAGCTTCCTCACCGGGGTGAATGGCGCTTTGGCAAATATGACCCTGCCGAATCTCGATAACTGGCGCCGATTCACACGCGACCCCGCCTTTGGCGACCCCTATCTGGCGGAAATCTACGCTGATGAGATGATTCGCGGCAAAGTGGTGCTCACGATTTTAGATGCGCTCATTTTGCAATATGCGGGCGGCCCATTCCCGAATCCTGGTTTTACTATCGCAAACCACACACTCTTCGCGAGCAAGGATCCAGTAGCGATTGACGCCACCGCGGCACGCCTCCTCAATGAGAATCGTGCTCCATCCAAGCTTCCTTCACTTGATGAGATGACTCATTGGATCGAGAGCGCGTCCCTCATCGGACTCGGAAAATATAAAGAATCCGACATCGAACTCGTCCCCATCGCGACGCGCCCACCACCGACTCTGAAACATTCAGCGAACCCATGAGATTCCCCTCATTCGGTAGCGGACTCTCCGCGCTCCATGTCCCGCTTGATCTTCCAGACCTGTGGCAACAAGAGGCAGTCGGGCATTTAAAAGAAGGCTACGACGTGGTCATCAATGCCCCAACCGGCGCGGGAAAAACTCGCGTTTTTGAATTATTTTTTAAATCTCCCGAAGCTCAAAGACTTGGCCAAGCGGTCTACACGGTACCCACTCGCGCCCTTGCCAATGATAAATGGAGCGAATGGAAAAAGCTCGGCTGGAATGTCGGCATTGCTACCGGCGACGTGGCAGAAAATCTCGCCGCCCCAGTGGTCGTGGCGACTCTGGAGACTCAGCGCGAGCGCATCCTGACTGGCAAGGCTCCTGGCCTGCTTGTACTCGACGAATACCAGATGATCTCGGACCCGAACCGGGGATTGAACTACGAGATGGCGATGGCCCTTCCGCCCCCCTCAACTCGTCTCCTCCTTCTCAGCGGAAGCGTTCGCAATCCCACGGAGATCGTCGAATGGTTGAAGCGACTCGGTCGACGCGTTCATCTCATCCAAGTCAAGAATCGCCCCGTACCTCTGGATGATTTTTCCATCGAGAACCTCCCGCGCGTGCCACCCCATGTGCACGGATACTGGCCACGAATCGCTGCTGGCGCTGTTCTCGCTGGCCTCAGTCCGCTTCTGATCTTTGCTCCTCGCCGCCGCGAAGCGGAAAAAATGGCACAGCAAATCGCGGCCGCGCTCACCGTCGATTCGCCCCTCTCTATTCCTCAGGCAGACCAAGCCATTCTGGGGCGCGACCTGACCCGCCTCCTCCAAAAGCGTGTCGCCTACCACCATAGTGGCCTTCCTTACTCCGCTCGCTCAAAGTGGATTGAGCCACTCGGCAAGGAGGGAAAACTGGATGTCATTGTTGCGACCACCGGTCTCGCTGCCGGGATCAATTTTTCCGTTAAAGCCGTGATGGTTTCTTCTACGACCTATGGTGACGGTCGTTTCCAACGCGAACTTCGAGCGGACGAACTGCTCCAAATGTTTGGACGGGCCGGGCGTCGCGGCATCGATGAGGAAGGATTTGTCCTTGTCGGAACGGATACCCCGAGACTCATGGACGCCGCCCCACGTCAACTTCGTCGCGTGAATCAAATCGATTGGCCCACGTTGTTGCGAGTGATGGAAGAAGGCGGCGAGTCAGTCGAAACTCCTATCGCTCGAGCAGTGAAACTCTGCGAACGCCTCTTCAGCCGACAAAGCATTTCTCCCCTCCTCGAAGATTCCCTCAAACTGAATAGCATTAATCAACGCTACGAACCGACTCGTTTAGAATACTTGGGTTCAGACCAAATCTGGCATCCACAGAAATCCGCCCGCTTAGCCCAAGTGCCGCTCAGCGAATGTCTCATCTGGCATCGGGAGCGCTGGATTTGCGCTTTAAAATCCCCCGCTTCACTCGATTTCTTCCCCACCGGCAGGCCCTGCAAAATCGGAAAGGGAGCCGACTTTGCTTACGCCAAGGAAGTCCCTGTGGCACGCGCGTCGAACGCCGCTTGGCTACCTCTGCCGTGGATCCAAAAAAAACTCGGCCTTGGCAAAAAAGAGTCCTTCACCCTCCAAGCACTTGAGCAAACCGTCATGCCACTCCTTGCCCCCGAATGGGCGCCCGCAAGATTTCATCAACTTCAACAACACGGCAACAACCTCATGGCTCAGTTAGCCTTGGACGCCATCCCCACCAAAGCCACGATCATGCCGGACGGCACCGCCTTGCTGCAGGCCCCGACGCGGAGAGTCGATGTTTCCGAGATCGCTGATACCCCATCCGAATTCGATCCGCCCCGTGGTTCACCCGCATTTATTTGGAAGAAGCTCGGCTTGGTAGATAGTGCAGGAGTTCCGAGCGCCCGAGGGCGTGTTTTTAGCCGTTTCCAAAACGGCGAAGGTCTCATGATTGCTGCCGCTCTCGAAGATCCGGCCTATCCTGTCGAAGATATCGTCAAGCATCTCGCCAACCTGCGTGGAGGCCCGCGATTCACCGATTTTGCAGACGGCCCGAGCCTGCGCCTCGCGACAAGCGCACGGGATCTCTACGGGCATGTTGATTACGAGGGATACCTCATTGCTGGATTATGCCCCGGTTTTGGGGAGGGCACCTGGGAAGCCCTCGAGATTTACATCAACGAGGGACTCAAAACCCTTCAGAAAGAAACGGAGTCGATCCGCCGAGGCGACCTCGAGCGAGCCAACTTAGAGTGGAAAAGCCTTCTCCGTCACATCCTTCACGCTGCCAACCCATCTGCTCCACGCTGGGCGGAATTTCAATCCGCCGCCGCAGCACAACTTCATGCCATCCGAAGTTAATCGACCGGAAATACCCTCTGGGTCGATCTTCCAATTTCATGTCGGTGGGGTGTGCTCGGCATTTGACTTGAGTCGCTACTAAACTAGAATGCTCGCGAATCAATGAGCCACCTGAAACGACCTCACGTTTTATTTGTTTGCACGGGGAATGTCTGTCGAAGCCCGATGGCGGAGGTTCTTTTTCGTCATGTAGCCAAAAAATCCGGCAAAGACATCCATGTCGAATCCGCTGGAATCAGCGCGGGCCAAGGCCAGCCAGCCAGTCGTGATGCGGTCGATGCCGTCGCCAGTGATGGGCTCGATCTTAGGAAATTCCGCAGCCAGAGCCTCACAGAAAAACTACTCAGCGAAGCGACCCATGTTTTTGTCATGACGCAGGACCATGCGCGTCTGATTGATTTATTTTACCCCGAGTTTGTCCACAAAGTGAAGCTGCTACGCTTCGAGGAAAAAGGGATGCCCGACGTCCCTGATCCCATCGGACAAGGCCGCAGCGTTTACAATGAATGCAAACGCACCATCCAAAAAGCCCTCCCATCCGTTTTAAAAATGATTAACAATCCATCCATGCCCACCATCACTGAAGACACACCCGTGCTGCCAGCCCTCGTCGAGACCGACCCCGAAATCGCCTCTGCGATCAAGAAAGAATACCATCGCCAGTTTGAGCATATCGAGCTGATTGCTTCCGAGAACTTCACCAGCCGCGCGGTGATGGAAGCGCAAGGATCCTGCCTCACTAATAAATACGCCGAGGGCTACCCCGGTCGCCGCTGGTATGGCGGTTGCGAATATGTGGACATCGTGGAAAATCTCGCTATCGAGCGGGCCAAAAAGCTTTTCGGCGCTCAGCACGCCAACGTCCAGGCCCACAGCGGCAGTCAGGCCAATATGGCTGTCTATTTCAGCGTTCTCCAGCCGGGCGATAAAATCCTAACGATGGATCTCGCTCATGGCGGACACCTCACCCACGGCCACAAAGCTAATTTCTCCGGTAAACTCTACGAAGTTCACCACTATGGAGTGAGCCGCGATACCGAGATGATCGACTACGATGCGCTTGCCAAACAAGCGGACGAAGTGAAACCCAAAATGATCACCGCTGGGGCATCAGCTTATTCACGCACAATTGATTTCAAGCGCATGCGAGAGATCGCCGACTCAGTCGGGGCCTATCTCTTCGTCGACATGGCGCACATCTCGGGACTCGTCGCTGGCGGAGCCCATCCTTCCCCGATTCCGTTTGCGGACTTCGTCACCACCACCACACACAAAAGCCTCCGCGGACCCCGCGCCGGACTCATCATGTGCCGGGAGGAATTTGCCAAGAAAATCGACGGCCAGATGTTCCCAGGCGTTCAGGGTGGCCCGCTCATGCACGTCATTGCCGCCAAGGCGGTCTGCTTCCACGAGGCGCTTCAACCTGGCTTCCGTGACTACTCACGACAAGTTGTGAGCAATGCCAAGTCGATCGCAGCGCGTCTCGCCATGCTCGGTCTTCGCATCGTTTCTGGCGGCACAGACAACCACGTTCTCCTAGTTGATCTCCGCTCAGCGGGCCTCAACGGCGTGGATGCCCAGACCACCCTCGATAAGGCCGCCATCACGGTGAATAAAAACGCGATCCCCTTTGACACAGAACCAATCACAAAAACCGGCGGCATCCGAATCGGCACTCCCGCTATGACGACTCGAGGATTACTGGAAGATGACATGATGCAAGTTGCAGACTTCATCGATGCGGCTTTGAAAGCCCGCAATGACGATGCCGCCCTCGCCCAGATTCGTAAGCAGGTGACCAGCTTCACCTCACGCTTCCCTCTTCCCTGATCGAGCTAGGCGACCGAAAAGAATCCCAAAAAAAGGCAGGTCTTCGGCTCAAGCTCATGCGCAAGCATGACAAGCCGCAGACACCCTTTGATCCCCCGCTTCTCTGTCGAGATTCGGGGACGTGTGCTTTCCTATATCATAGGTTCCATTCGAGTTCGACCTTCGGACTCCTTGAAATGGGGACCACTTTACTGGCGAACTGGCAGGGTAACCTAGTTTTCAATTCTCGTAGAGGAAGGTTGTTTCTTACAAACAACGCAAAAACTCGCGACGCACATACCCGATCCTCCCATTGTAAGCGCGTATCTTAATCCAATCCCCCTTATCTTCGATCAACTGAACTTTTACATCATTGTTAATCTGCATGAGCAGGAGTGATGTTGAATTGGGCGCACCGCGAGCTTCAGCCCATCCACTAGGGCTTTTTACAACAGCCCAGCGATCGCTAACCGGCTCGGCAGGCTTGCTAGCAGGCAACATGCTTCCAGCAATAATAGCAGCAAGCAAAAGTGCAACGCAGCTCACTAAAATAGCCAATTTTTTTTTGCCAGAGGTCTTGTCCATAAGTGGGGGGAATCTACTGAGTTATTCTAAAAAATGAGTCACCGAGAGATTAGCACGGAAATTCAGCAATTCAAATATGACTTAAAAAAGCACGAGATTGACACAAGTGGATCTTTGAAACATTCGAGAAG
>RFZT01000153.1 GCA_009920585.1 bacterium | reverse complement strand
TCTTGAAGAATTTCGAAATGGTTTGAAGCCACAGACGCGAGGAAGTTTTTGGGATTTCTACGATTCGCTGCGATTGCGATCTTCGCTTGGCGACACTAGTCAGGCGGCGGCGGTTCATCATATGCAAGTCGCAGGAGCTGTCGCCTCAGTAACTCGCACCGCTTGTTTTTTTGAGATAATCAGTGCATTCAGGGAGTCACCCAAATGGACTCTCTGTACACTATGCGAAAGGTTTTTTAACAGAGATTTTTAATAACTCTCATAGGTAACGCAATATTACCCATCTATGGTTGATTTGTAAAAAGCTATGGATTGAATGAGGTCCTTCTTGCGATCCGTATTTTTGGTAAAATGACGTCTGATTTCAAGATTAGCTATGTATGCTTTTCTAAAAATCTTAAAGCGCAAAAGTAATCCATCGACTATTCCTTCAGCGAAGCCTTTTAGTCCCATATATTCCTTTATGAGATGCCAATAACGGCCGCCGCTTTTTTTGAAAAAATTCCTCCATATCTCATGGCGGCGAGACAGTCCCCAGTATAGCCATGGTTTTTTTGGAGAAGTGAAATGAATTACCTTTACCGTATCGTCACCAGTCGGAAAGTTGCTTTGCTGCCAGTTCCATGCCTTGGGCAAAATGCCAACCTTTCCTCGTAGTACATAGTTTAGGACAGTCTGATCCCACCACTGGAGTTTTTTCCCTGCTTTTCTGGCCTCCGAAATCATAATCTCTTCGAGATTATCTCTCCTCCATGCTCGCAGATCGACAATCATCATTCCGCTATTGAAATAAGGGTAAGATCTTTCATTTGCATCGAGAGTCCAGGGGCAATCCTCCTCGAGATGATTGAGTTTATGGTCTTGACAAGCCCAAGCCGTTTTCAAATCCAAATCCCTACTCCACAAATCCAAAAGATTCCCTAAAACTACCATATCAGCATCAAGGTAAATAACTTTCTCAGCCTCAGGAATGAGAGACGCCATTTGCAATCTAGCATAAAACATCGCAGATCCGCCTAAGCCTGCTGAAAATTGCTTGAGGAATGTGTTTTGAATATTGTGGAAAACAACTTCTCCTTTTGGTTGCAATGTCTTGCAGATGAATTTTAATTCTTTTCTGACCGATGAGGGTAATCCTCCATCTAAAACATGAAAAAATACTGCAGTGGAGTTTGGGAGATTTGCCAACGCACTTGTAGCAACGACGAGCAGGCCGGGAGAAAATCGAGCGTCTGCTCCACTGACGATATGGATTGGTTCATTCACGTAAGTTCAAATAGGAGCGTATAAGGAATCGAGTGACATAGAAATAAAATTGAAAAAAGGCGTTAAATCAAAGCTGCTTTTTGGCTGTTTGCCATCGTTGGTTCGCGAGTGCCGAGATGCGCTTTGGCAATTTTTGGTCAGGCAATACTGGAGGGATAAGGGACTCGATATCCACCGGACAGCATTGATCACAGGTAATCAATGCGAGATGGCGATGAGTGTGCAAGGCCCAGTGTGGCTGGATGCGTTTTCGGTAATTGACGTCAGAGATCATCCGAAGTTCCCAACTGGAGCAAGTCGTCTGAGCATAGGTAAAAATGTTTATATTGGCGAACAATGCAATATTCGCGCGGGTGGCGGCTGGATTGACATTGGAGATGATGTCATGATCGCTACGGGAACAGCTGTTTTTGCGACCAATCATCGAATGGATGCGGGAACTTCTATGATCCGCCAATCTTGGAGCACGAAAAGGGTTGGGGTAAAAATAGGGTCCGATGTTTGGATAGGGAGTCGTTGCGTTATTCTTCCTGGAGCTCGAATCGGGGATGGTGCAGTAATTGCCGCTGGTGCTGTAGTTCGTGGAGATGTTCCTTCAGGGGCGATTTTTGGCGGGATCCCAGCAAAGGAGATCGGGCGGCGCTTTTGATCTGAGGGGCGTTCTCGCCCTGTCATGTTAAGATCGCAAAAGTCTATCGACAAATAAAAGAGCACGCTGCTTCAGCCAAAACATTCTTTGGGTGTTTTCCCCTTTGGATTTCCAACGATTCAGGTGTGAGGGCAACTCATCGTTTAAGAGTTGAAGCCAAATAGCTCGGACGGCGTCACGATTTCGTGTGGCCGTTTTTTTTTGACCTGCAGCAACGAGTGCCTGACGTCGAGCGGGGTTTTTTTGAAGTTCACTTAAGAGTTCAAGGACGTGCTGTTCGGATTTGGCAACGAGATAATCTCTTCCCGGTTCTGCCTCTGAAGAGTAGGCGCTATCGCTGCCAGCGAGGAATGGAACGCCTGCGAGCCACGCATTATAAAGCTTTGTCGCTGGCTTGTGAAGTTGTCGAGCTGTTGAAAAATCGCGGATAGCCAGAACGGCGTCGACATCAGAGTAGTCATGCCAACGTTCTGCGGATCGAATTTCGATACGCGCGCCACAGGCTTCTTGAAGTTTTTTACCAAATTCAGGATTAAGTAAAACTGAACACAGATTAGAGCGATCGCCAAAAAAAGCGATCGTTTCAAATCGGTCTCCGCGAGCGTGGGTGCGTGGAATCAAGTTTGGTTGTGGCCAATGGGGCACGAATTGGGCATGGCGAAGTCCCTTTGCGTGCGCTGCATTCTGGATGATTTGAATTTGAGCTCCGGGATGCGGTTGGAAGTCGGCAACGACGGCGCAGACAAGTTGTTTAGAAGTCGCGCGGAAGTTGGGCGTAAGAAAATTGGCGAGGGTCACGATGATTCCCTCGTCGGGAATGTGGTTGGTGAGTTCAACGTCTGTCTGGCCGCGAAGTTCCGCCCAAGTTTGAAAAAGCCAAGCCTGAGCTGAGGCAGATTTTCCGCCAGCAAGCAGAGATGGAATTTGCCCGGAAAGCCAAGCTTCACGTCGCTCCTTGTCTGGAGCATGGTGTTCCGGTATGAAAAAACAAATCCGCATACGGCGATGCATTAAATGAATTTTCGATTTTTTCAAGATTGGTCGAGTAACGAGGGAAACGCGAAAGGGCGTTTCGTTATGGTTTTCTTTCGTCTGTGCCAATCCATCAGGCGTTCGCCTTTTTGGGTTTTAGGAATTCCGGTTCTGGGAAGTTATGTGCTCCTCGTACATTGGATCATGGGAATTGAGTTGGATTACCAGACCGATGTGGGATCTGGTCTTTCCTTGCAGCATGGCATGGGGCTTGTCGTTCATCAGAAGTCGCGAATCGGATCTGGTTGCCTGCTTCGACAAGGCGTAACGATAGGAGAGCGATGCAGTGGAGGGCCACTTCCTGTGATTGGAAATGATGTTGAAATTGGGGCCAACGCTATCATTTTAGGAGCTGTGACTCTAGGCGATGGGGCTGTGGTCGGAGCCGGATCCGTTGTTTTACATGATGTGCCAAAGGGGGGCATTGTGGCCGGTAATCCCGCGAAAATTATACGCATCCAAGCATGAAGCTGCTTTTTCTCTCAAGCCATGCGCATTGGATACTGGACGAATCTCAGACTCGCACCTCTGGCGGAGCTGAGTTGCAGGTAGCCTTGTTGGCGAAGCAATTGGCTTCGCTAGGGCATGATGTGACCATAGCGGCGGGTGATACAGGTCAAACTGATAGTTTTTCATTGGCGAATGTTCGTATTCGAAATGCGGGCAAATTTCACACCGGACGTCTTTTTGAAATGATAGGAGCGATCCCGCGAGTTTTAACCGTGATACGGGAAGAGCGTCCCGAGTGGGTGGTTGTGATGGGATGGACGGCGTGGCTTTTTGTCCTCTGGCTAGTCCGTCCCTTGCTCGGCTATAAGCTCGATTTTATCTGTGCACTCGATAGCGAAATCAATGGGGCTTTTCGTCGGGAGAATCCCATTTTTGGCAACTTGTTTGAGTTTGCAGTTCGGCGTTGTGACGCTCGACATGCCATTACTCGCGATCAACTCGAGTGCTACAACCGTCGAGGAATGAAGGCGACTCTATATCGGTATCTTGTTTTTGCAGCCAAGGTTCATTCCTGTTCTCAAAAAAAAGTCGATTTTCTCTGGGTTTCGCGATGTCATGCGATCAAGCGGCCGTACTTATTTTTGGAATTGGCAAAGGCTCTGCCGAATTGCCGATTTCAGATGATTTGCCCTGGGGAGGACCGCGATTTGTGGAATGAGGTTTCACGCCGCACAAGTGAAATTCCCAATCTCGAATTTATTGAGAGCGTGCCATACCACGAAATTCAGCGCTACTACGATGAGGCTCGTGTTTTTGTGAATACATCAGAGTGGGAAGGGTGGCCAAATAGCTTTATTCAGGCTGGGCTAGGGCGAACAGCGTTGCTTTCTCTGGCTGTGAATCCCGATGGGATTTTTGAAAGGTTCGGTCTGGGTTTTTTTGCCGCTGGGGATATGGAAAAACTCAAGTCCGGCGCTTCTGAGATGCTGAGGGACAATGCCAACCTCGTTGTGATGCAAGAAAGTTGTGCTCGATTCGTTGCCGACATGCACGACAACGTGAAAGAGACAGATGCCTTTTTAGCTGGCTTGGGTTAGGCTTTTTAAAGTCCCTGAGTTGTCTTTCAGTGCCCTTGCGAGATGAGATTTTGTACGTAGGCCGAAGGCTCGTAATTTTCGATCAAGATGTGGGTTTCGGTGTTGCGATGCATGCGGACTTGTGTGACCCAAATCTCCGAAGTTTTATGCGGGGCGAAAAGAATGTCGTCGTGGGTCGCGTTCGTGTGCTCGGCAAACTTATCTGGAGTTAAGGATCCTCCAAGATGGTCACTGCGGCCGGTGGCCACATGGATCGTTCCTCGTATTTTTTCGTCCTGAATGTCGCGTCCGGATGTCGGTAGAATTTGGGTTCCGAATCCGAGTTCGCCGAGTTCGCCTGTGACGGGATCGGAGATGAGCTTCGCATTGTGGGCCGCTACAGTCGTTGGATCGCCGTTGAGGAGTTCGGCGCTTTTTATTCGGCCGCCAGCGACGTGCATGAGACCGATGGTGCCATCCTCGTAGCGCATGGGGAAGGCGCCGCGGGCCCCTGTGGGCACAAAATAAATTTCACCGGCGGGCAAATTGGCCACGTCCGGTTCATCGCCACGGCATAGTCCGTGGCTTTTTTGTGCCTCTTGTTGGTCGAGTTCGATGTGGAGCGTGTGGGTTTGACCGCTGTAGAGAAAGTCGATTTCTACCCAGTCGGCGTTGGTCATCCCAAGGCGCATTTTTTCAGCGTCCACGCTGACGTCGTCATAGCTGACGGCGAGTCCGGTGCGGAGAATGGTTGGATTGACGCCGTGAAGAGTAGCGCCACGGAAGCTGTATTGTTTCGCGAAGGCGGTGAGGGGAGCGGTGGCCGAGTAGGTCGAGATGCAAAGAATGATGTCGTAGTGGGGATAGACATCTTGCTCTAGGCTCACAGAGTTTCCATCTGGAGCGAAAGCCTGATCAGGGAGATCAAGGTTACTGCCTCCGGTGATCTTGTAAGCAAAGATCTCGCCGCCTTGGAGTCCGAGTTCATCCATGGTTCCGTTATGAAGTGCTTCGTGGAAAAACTTAACGGCGTTGCGCTGGATGGTGAGTTCTGTGTTTTTTAAAAAGGCGTAGTCTTTGATCTGCGTTGGTTCAGGAAGATCGATGAGGATGCAGATCTTTTGACCAGGGCGTGGAGCAAAGGTGCTGCGAAGCAAATTAGTGAGGCGAAATGTGGGAAATGTGCGGCGGGCGGCTTGCTCTTGAATGGTCATAAAAAATCGGATGCACAAAATCTACGAGTGATTGGTCTATGGCGATTCAAAAATCTTCGACACTCTTGCATGCGACCACTTGCCATGTGTCGCAACTTTGCAGAATATGCCGAGATGCTTTTCGAATCAGACGAACTCCATTGGTTTTGTGTTAAGACCCGCCCGAGGCAGGAGGGATCAGCTAAGCGGAGTGTGATCCGCGACGTCGGGGTGGAAGTTTTTTGTCCGATGCTTCGCTTTGAGCGGGCTCGCAGCAGCGGCCGGGTGAAGGTCACGGAGGCCATGTTTCCCGGTTACATTTTTGCGCGCTTTAATTTTCGGGAGCAAAACCGTCACGTCGCTGCCAGTCACGGAGTATCGCATATTGTGAAATTTGGAGGGGTGGCTTCCATTGTTCACGAATCGATTATTCAAGAACTTCGCAGTGCTATTGTTTCCG
>RFZT01000152.1 GCA_009920585.1 bacterium | reverse complement strand
GAGCTGTTGAGTTACACCGGCCGCCTGGTCGGCCTTCGCTCCATTATCACGAATAGTTAAATCGACAGGTAGCGTGGTCTCCCCGAGCTTCAGGCCACCATTGGCATTGATTTTGTCGAAAAAAAGCATGGCCGCATTTTTGCTGGAGGCCCCGACCGCAGGAATCTCCCCGGTCATTTCTAGATTCATGCCAATTTTCACCGAGGGTTTGGAGTCTCCACCACAACCGCTAAAAATAAAAGCCAGGGCGAGAACGAGGAAAGGTGATGTTTTTAACATTGGATTGGGACGAAGACGATTGAAGGGTGATTTTTTCTGCAGCTCAAAAAAATGACCGACCTATTTAAACGAATCCCGAAGAGCTGCAGATCACCTTGGCGGAAGCGCCTTAGCTTGGTCAAGTTTGAACTCGCTTCGCAGAGCTTGGTGAGGAAATCGGAACTCCAACCATCACGACAGACTGGGTAAGCGAGTAAACTGGGGTCAGTGTGGAATGGCGCTAAGTTAAGCTCGGTTTAGGCTGTATCCTTGGATTTTTGGAGGGGCGGTTTCTTCTGGGAACATGGCCTTGGATTTTCGGGGTTTGAAGGTCGAGTTTGTTCATGAGATTGGTTGTTCGATGGAGTTGAATGTGTTTTCAAACTCCGTGAGCGTGTCGATCACGGACTCGAAGGAGGGAGGTTCGTCAAAAAACATTTCCCGCATGGAGGCAAGGTCATTTTTGAGGTCGGCCATGTTCCTTTCCGAAGGTAGGAGACGGAGCGTGCCGCGCTTGGCATCTTCGTAGCGTGCCCATGCCTGTCGGTAGAAGGCGATCTTGTGCCGGACGACCGCTTCGAGCAGGTCCTCACGATCGGCGGCTTGGTTGCCCACGCCGGCATGGATCATGACGGCAAGATCTGTGTAGTGGCGGGAATACCTCGCCGGGAATGGCTTGCCCTCCGGCAGGTGGGCGTGCTGGTGAAGGATGGTAGCCTTTTCCCAAAAGGTGCGAGTGGCCTCCATGGTTTTCACTTTCACGATCGGTTCTTCCATGCTGCCGGGGATCGCGTCCACCAAATAGGGCTTCACGGGCTTTGTCTCAGCAGGCCAATGATCGGACCGAGCACCAAATTCGATCTTTACGGCGGGCCGGAGGTAGGAAGCGGCCGATGGAGTGAGGCTGGTTGTCGGATAGATGAAGGGAACTAGGGGTCAGTGTGCATTTTATTTCATTTAGGTTAAAATCCTCAAAAAAACTGCACCTTTTTTATTTTAAAAGCCTGTTTTTGCAAAATTCATCGGTGTAAAAGGAGAAAATGCACACTGACCCCCAATTTGCCCAATTTACTCTGACCCCCAATTTACTTCAGCTTATCCCGCTGCTTGTTGGACAAGTCCGCGTGAAGAGGGTCACCGGCCCCCGAGAAGCCGAGAAATTCGCGGTGGATCGAGACATCAATGTCTTCAGAGAACCTACGGATGAGGCCATGAACCTTGGAGAGTGATGTGCCGCCCTTGAAGAGGAGTGTGTCACCGATGCCGTCGAGGGAGAAAATCCGCTTGAGTGTCCAGCAGACCCAGAAGTCCTTCTCCACAACGTGGGGAGGCAGGCGAAGTTGGTCAGCTGCCTCAGTGAAGTAGGCTTCATGCTCAGATGCGGGAAGTTGGGCGAAGGTGTCCAAGGGTTGTGGTGATGTTGCTGTTGGTGATCGTGGTGATTATCGTCGGAGGCGGAGGCGGAGGTTAGGATGTCGGCTATGATGGTAATGATGTCGGCTTTAGTTGCTTAAAAACCGGGCGCATCCAAGCCGGTGCGTAGATGCGATCTTTCCAGAGTCGCTCGCGGTCGGCATCCGGGAGGGTTCGTTTCAGGGCGGCGATGTGGTCGTCGGTGACGCCGTCTTTTTTGAGGTAGCGGAGAGCTTGAATGACAAGGCCCGAGGGACGCCCAGCGGTCGCCATGTTCTTCGGTGTAGTGCGGCGAAGCTGAATCTGTTGGTTTCCCACTGTCACGTTTTTTTCGGCACCGTCGGTAAGATACACGATCTTGGCAGGCACCTGCTGGGACAGCCCGAGGAGGTTCACCGCATAGGCCCCGGACGGCTGAAGACGAGTGTCGTCCTTTTCGCTGATGGCTTGAGCAACGGTGTCTGGCTTTGGGCTAAGCAAGCCGAGCTTGGGGTGCTTTTGGGGGTAGTCATAGAGTCCGAAGGCAAGGCGGCGGATTGTCCCGGCAGCCGTTAATTGGCTGAGCGAATTACCCACGGCAGAGCGTGATCCAAGGTCGAGAAAGTGATTTGGAGTAAACACCCAACCCCTCAATTTTCCATATATTCTTGAAACTATTTTATTTTGAATTGATTGAGACACACCTTTTCGTTTGTTTTCGTGACAAATACTACCCATTATTTGTCACGGATGAAAGAAGAATTTTCAGGTTATCATGGCGGGAGCTTTGCCTGAGACGTCAGTCCCACACATTCACATATTTTGCAGGGTTACCATAGTGCAGCGGACGCTTTTTTGGTTCCGCACAGCGAGCCGCCCCTACCCTTTGATTTTCGATGCCATGTAGAGCGGCAGGTGGCGTTTGGTGAAACCGGTTTGCGCACGCGGGACTTTACCACTCAGAAGGAAGGATAATGGGGGATGATATAATGGGGGATGATATTTGGCCTGAAAGGAAGCGAGACTTTTGGACTGGGTGACTTGGCCGGACTTGACCTCCACCGGCAGGGCCCTTCCTTGGTGTTCGCAAAGAAACTCCACTTCAGCCTGTCCCTCCCGCCAACAAGCCGTCTG
The DNA here is from genome assembly GCA_009920585.1 of bacterium. Lineage (GTDB taxonomy): Bacteria > Verrucomicrobiota > Verrucomicrobiia > Chthoniobacterales > Terrimicrobiaceae > UBA967. The sequence continues at coordinate 3,449 of RFZT01000152.1, read as the reverse complement.
CCACCCGAGGGCGTGGAACTCTTGCGCAACAAAATTTTCGGCGCAGTAGCCTTTGTAGGAGCCGTAGTCCTGACGTAGGATATTGGCCATAGGCAAGCGACTCAGGGCTCCGAGCAAGCCGATGTCGAAGACGAAAAGCTTGAAGAAATTCTCCTTCGCGTGTGCAGCGAATGGGATATGGCCACGATTGACGATCGGATGCCGGAGAATGAGCCCTGCGGCATGTAACCAATCGATCACGCCGGCCATACGCTCGTAGCCACGCAGACCTGGTATGGCTTCTTTGAAGGCGAACTTCGGAGCGGATCCACTCTGGTCGCGGCTCAACTGTGCAGGGATATTTTGCCAAAGCCGCTCGAGATGCATGGCGTTTTGCTTGCCGCAATGTTTGGCCATATCGGCAAGGTGGTTTGTGGTGAGTCGCTCTTGGATTTTTCGGGCCTCCGCACAGGCGTTCCACAGGTCAGCCCGCAGGGATTGAAAAGCGGCGACCACCTCTGGCATACCGCCCACTGCAAGATACATCGTGAACTCTCTCCACATCAAAGCATGCACAGTCTCGCTCGGCAGACTCGTCGCGCAGAGGCTTTGGAAATGAGTAGCCAATGCGGGATCCGGCCCCGCGAGCAGGAACTCCTCAAAAGTCATCGGCGCCATTTTCAACTCCTCGACTTTGCCGACCGGATACGAGACATCCCCCAAATGAACCCCTAGAAGCGATCCGGCCGCACAGATCGCGAGGCCTGGCATTTGCTCCGCGAAATACTTCAGCGAAGTCAAAGCACGCGGGCATTCCTGGATTTCATCAAAAAAAAGAAGGTCCGCAGAGACATCGATGGGGCGACCTTGCACAAGGGCGAGTTCCTGCAAAATACGAACAGGATCCAACGACCCCTTAAAGACATCGCCAAACAGCGGATTCTGCTCAAAGTTGATGATGTGACTGGCTGAAAATGAACGCCGCCCAAACTTTTCCAGCGTATACGACTTCCCTACCTGCCGAGCCCCCAGCACCACAAGGGGTTTCCGCCCGGACCTCACACTCCATTGCTCCAACGCCAATTCAACAGAACGCCTCATGTCATAAATAATACACATTTTATCAATAAGTGGTATTAAAATATTTTGTTTTGGATAATTTTTGATATGACTATCTTGAAGCCAATCGCGCTTGCGATCATCCCCCCGCAAGGCTTTGGAAAATGCTTTTGGCTTTTAGGAGAGGGGCACAGTGCGTCTCGCCTGTGTGTGTTTTGGCGTGCTCCTTGGTTTCGCTGGGCAGGGTGCGAACAAGCAGATCAGTCTCCACACGGCCGAGACGGCCATTCCCCCTTTCTTTTGCGCTGCAAAGTCTAATTTCAAAGGGACTTTCGGCACAAACGCAAAACAGCCGGGTTCTTGCGAACCCGGCTGAGTTGTTGAGTTTTGGCTGTGAAGCTTGGACTTAGTAGTCCATGCCGCCCATTCCACCCATTCCGCCGCCTGGAGGCATGGCGGGAGCTTTGTCCTTCTCAGGAAGCTCAGTGATGAGTGCTTCCGTGGTGAGGAGGAGTCCGCTGATGGAGGCCGCGTTTTGGAGCGCGCTGCGGGTCACTTTAGCAGGGTCAACGACACCGGCCTTGATGAGGTCCACGTATTCGCCAGTGGCGACGTTGTAGCCTTCGGCGCCGGAACGTTTTTTGACTTCCTGAACGATGAGGGCGCCTTCTTGGCCGGCGTTGTCGGCCAAGGTGCGGAGCGGTTGCTCGATCGCACGGCGGATGATGCCGGCGCCGATTGCTTCGTCGCCCGAGAGCTTGAGGCTGTCGAGAGCTTTTTGAGCACGGATGAGAGCGACTCCGCCGCCGGGGACGATGCCTTCTTCCACCGCTGCGCGGGTGGCATGGAGGGCGTCTTCGACGCGGGCTTTTTTCTCTTTCATCTCAGTCTCGGTGGCTGCACCGACGTTGATGACGGCGACACCGCCGGCGAGCTTGGCGAGGCGCTCTTGGAGCTTCTCACGGTCGTAATCGCTGGTGGTCTCTTCGATCTGGCGGCGGATCTGACCCACGCGGCCTTGGATGTCAGCGCTCTTGCCTTCACCTTCGATGATGGTGGTGTTCTCTTTGTCGATAGTGATGCGTTTCGCACGGCCGAGGTCCTCAAGTGTGAGGCTCTCGAGCTTGATGCCGAGGTCGTCAGTGATGAGGCGTCCGCCTGTGAGGACGGCGATATCTTCGAGCATGGCTTTGCGGCGGTCGCCGAAGCCTGGGGCCTTGACGGCGCAGACTTGGAGAGTGCCACGGAGCTTGTTGACCACGAGGGTCGCGAGAGCTTCACCTTCGACGTCTTCGGCGATGATGAGGAAGGGTTTGCCGGTTTTGGCAATCTTCTCGAGGATCGGAAGGAGGTCTTTGAGGCTGCTGATTTTCTTCTCGTGAATGAGGATGTATGCGCCGTCAAAAGAGACGTCGAGGGTTTCCGCATTGGTCACGAAGTAAGGCGAGAGGTAGCCTTTGTCGAACTGCATACCTTCGACAACGTCGAGGCTGGTTTCGATCGATTTGGCTTCTTCGACTGTGATCGTGCCGTCTTTGCCCACTTTGTCCATAGCGTCGGCGATGATTTGGCCGATGTTGGAATCCCAGTTAGCGGAAACGGTGGCGACTTGAGCGATCTCGGAGCTGTCTTTGACTTTCTTCGAGATGGCGGCGATTTCAGCCACGATGACTTCCACGGCTTTGTCGATACCACGCTTGAGGTTGGTTGGGTTCGCGCCAGCGGTGACGTTCTTGAGGCCTTCGCGATAGATCGCTTCGGCGAGAACGGTCGCTGTCGTGGTGCCGTCACCTGCAGTGTCGCTGGTCTTGCTGGACACTTCGCGGATGAGCTGAGCGCCCATGTTTTCGTAGGCGTCTTCGAGCTCGATTTCTTTGGCGACCGTCACACCGTCTTTGGTGATCGTTGGGCTGCCGAATTTTTTGTCGAGGATGACGTTACGGCCCGATGGCCCGAGTGTCGCTTTGACGGCGCGAGCGAGTTTCTCGACGCCGCGAAGGAGCGCGTGGCGCGCTGCTTCGTCAAATAGGAGTTGTTTTGCTGCCATGTTATTAGTTTTAAGTATTAAGTTTTAAGTATTAAGTTTTGATTAGCCGATGATGCCGAGGATGTCGTCCTCGCGCATGATGGTGAAGGACTCGCCTTCGACCTTGACTTCGGTTCCGCCGTATTTGGATACGAGGACTTTGTCACCGACTTTGACGGTGAAAGCGATCAGTTTGCCGTCATCATCGCGTTTGCCTGTGCCAACAGCGATGACTTCTGCTTCCTGTGGTTTTTCTTTTGCGGCATCAGGAATGATGATGCCACCTTTTGTGATTTCCTTCTCTTCGAGCGGCTTAACGAGCACGCGATCTCCGAGAGGCTTGATGTTTACATTTGCCATTAGGTGTGTGTGTTTTTGTTGGTTG
>RFZT01000151.1 GCA_009920585.1 bacterium | reverse complement strand
AATTTCTACATTGCGAATACGGCTGTTCTTCTCCCTGTTTACGGCGAGCGTAACGATGCGTGGGCTGTCTCTGCTTTGCATGAGGCTTTTCCCACGCGAAACATCGTTCCTATCGATTGTCGTGAACTCATCTGGGGCTTGGGTGCTTTCCATTGTCTCACGCAGCAACAACCTGCCGTGAACTTGGCTCTCTGAGAATGAGTGATCTCGTTTATCGCCGCAATGTGGCGATCATTCTTCGTCGAAGTGATGGTTGTGTGTTGGTGTGTGAGCGTGCCGACTTTCCCGGATCGTGGCAATTTCCGCAGGGAGGAATAGATAAGGGGGAAACGGATGCGGAGGCTCTGGTGCGTGAAGTGGGAGAGGAAATTTCACTCCCGCCTGATTACTACAACGTCGTCGAACATCGCGGTCCCTATCGGTATACATTTTCAAAGGGTGTCAAAAAACACGGATGCGATGGTCAGGAACAGGTCTATTTTTTAGCAGATTTGATCAAACCCTGTGAAGGCGTGCTGAAGCCCGATAAGAAGGAGTTCCGGTCATGCCAATGGATCCGTCCCGAGGATTTTCATCTCGCGTGGGCGGGTGAGATCAAACGCGATGTTTATGTCGAGGTCTCTCAGGCTTTGAGTTCGCGACAAAATTCCGCCATGCGAACCATGGCGATTTTGATTTGATCTAAAGCGGTCGCAAAACTGCAGCGGACATGGCCTTCGCCACCGCTTCCAAAAGCGGGTCCGGGTACCACGGCGACTTTCTTTTCATGAAGCAGTCGCAGAGAAAAATCGCGACTGGAGAGTCCGGTGGAGGTGATTTTTGGGAAAACGTAGAATGCACCGCGCGGGCTCGGGCATTCCAAGCCCATGTCTCGAAGAGAACTGACAATGAAATTTCTGCGCATCTCGTATTCGCGCCGCATTCCACTCACGCTTTGCTCGCCTCGATCGAGGGCTTCGATGGCGGCATCCTGGCCCATGATCGGAGCGCACAAGATCGAGTATTGATGGATTTTCATCATGGCTTCGATGAGCTCAGAGGGAGCGCAAGCGAATCCGATGCGCCATCCGGTCATCGCAAAAGCTTTTGATAGGCCGTGGAGGAGAACGGTTCGTTCACGCATGCCGGGGATCGTGGCGATGCTGTGATGTGGGCGGCCTTCGTAGGTCAGTTCACAATAAATCTCGTCCGTGAGGACCACGAGATTGTGCTTCACGCAAACAGCGGCGATCTTTTCGAGTTCCTCGGGATCCATGGCTGCGCCGGTTGGGTTGGTCGGGAAATTCAGCATCAAGACGCGGGTACGGGGAGTGATGGCTTTTTCCAGATCCTCCGCATGGAGGATGAATCCTTCATCCGCTCGTGTTGTGACCGCGCGCGGGACGCCGCCAGCCATGACAATGCTGGGGGCATAGGAAACATAGCAAGGCTCGTGATATATGACCTCGTCGCCTCGGTTCAAAAGCGCCCGCAATGCCAAGTCAATCGCTTCCGAAACACCCACGGATACGAGAATCTCCGAAAGGGGTTCGTAGCGGATTCCAAAGTGTTTTTGGATATAGTCCGAGATGCTGCGGCGGAGGCGAGGGAGTCCGAGATTCGACGTGTAGCCGGTGCGTCCGCGCTCAAGGGCGTAGATGGCGGCCTCGCGGATATGCCATGGCGTTGCGAAATCCGGCTCTCCGATGCCGAGTGAGATGACGTCGTTCATGGACTGAACGATTTCAAAAAAATCCCGGATTCCCGAGCGGGGGATTCCCTTGATGTGTTCGGCGATGGCGATACTCACGGTGTGACGGATAGACGTTCAGACGACACGTCAAAGTGGTGGAAGGTGCCGTTTTCTTTGTACGTCTTGAGTCGAAAATGAGTGGCAGTGGCCTGCACGGCATCAATAGTGCTCAAACGCTCGGCAACAAAGGCCGCAGCAGCGCGCAAGTTGGCCGCCTCCACAATAATCAATAAATCATAGCCCCCGCTCATCAGGTAGCAGCCTTGAACTTCCTCAAATTTCGCAATCCGCGAGGCCACGCGATCAAAACCGCCGTCGCGTTCGGGCGTGATTTTGACCTCAATGACCGCCGTAACCTTTTCGGAGCCCCATTTTTCGCGGTTGATGACTGGCTTGTAGCCAAGAATGACGTCGTCCGCTTCGAGTTTGGCAATCGCGGCCTCCACTTCTTCCGTGGACATATTGAGCAGGCGAGCCATATCCGATCTGGGCATGAGCGCGTTTTGTTGAAGTAAATCGATAATGGCATCCATAGCGAGCATCATCAAAAAAACCACCCCCCGTTGGCAAGCCTCGTCAACGAAGCAGTCCCGCAGTCCTGTCTTAATTTATCGATCCCGTGCCCCAGCGTTTGTGGAAAAAGCGTTCCCACGGCGAGAAGAGCAGGCGATCGGCAAGGAGTCCGATGACGACGATGATGGCCATCACGGCGACGACTTGATCCATTGCAAGAAGTTCGCGGCCGTATTGGAGTAATTGCCCGAGTCCGAATCCGGTGAGGATCGTGACAAAGATTTCAGCGGCCATCAGGGAGCGCCATGCAAAGGCCCAGCCCTGCTTCATTCCGCCGACGAGGTAAGGCAGTGAGGCGGGAAGAATGACCTTGATCCAAGTGTGCAGTCCTTTCGATCCCATCGTGCGGGCGGCACGAAGGTAAATGGGAGGCATCGCGCGGACTCCATCATTCGTGGCGATGATCACCGACCAGAGGGTTCCCATGACTACGACGAAGAGCATGGCGGCCTCGGTTTGGCCAAACCAGAGCAGGGCCAAGGGGACCCAGCAGACGCTTGGGAGTGTCTGAACGCCGAGCGCGAGCAGGCCGAGGGTGTCTTGGAGAAGGCGGAAGCGGGCCGTGACGAGACCGAGTGGAATGCCGAATAGAAGTCCAAGCCCGTAGCCCAGTATGAGGCGCTTCATGGTGACCAGTGTGGCAACCCAGAGTGTGCCGTCGCAAGTCGCCTGCCAGATGTATTCCAGTACATTGAGCGGCGAGGGGAGTATGACGGGCGAGTAGTGACCGCTCCGTGCTACGAACTCCCATGAGAGGAGCAGGGAGAGGAAAAAGACGATGGATGAAATGGAGCGAATCATTCTGCGACCTCCGTACCTTGTTTGTTGGTGAATCCTTTGAGTGCGGTGGTGATCTCGGTCGAATAGCGAGCGAGTTCCACGCTGTTGATATCTCTTGCTCGGGGGAGATCGACTTGGAATTCCGCGCGAATGCGGCCTGGATTTGGTGAGAAAAGCAAAACCCGGTCGCCAAGGCAGGCGGCCTCACGGACATTGTGGGTCACAAAAACAATGGTTTTTCGACGAGCTTCCCAGATGCGTTGGATGTCGCCGTAGAGTTGTTCGCGGGTGAGGGCATCGAGTGCGGCAAAGGGTTCGTCCATGAGAAGTACACGGGGATTGGGAGCCAGCGCGCGGGCCAAGGCGACGCGTTGCTTCATGCCGCCTGAGAGTTCGTGGATATTCGCGTGTTGGAATTTCGAAAGGCCGACGAGATCGAGGTAATACTTTGCTACCTCCTTGCGCTCCTTGTTATTCAAGCCGGGCTTGAGGCGGAGGCCGAACATCACATTCCCGAGCACGTCGAGCCACGGGAAAAGCGCGTGTTCCTGGAACATCACCATCCGGTCACGGCCAGGGCCAGTGACACTTTCTCCGTTCGCCAGCACACGGCCGCTATCGGGCGTGTCGAGTCCTGCTATGATATTGAGGAGGGTGGATTTTCCGCATCCACTTGGTCCCACGAGGCAGAGGAATTCCCCCTCGGCGACTTTCACGCTCACATTGTCGAGAGCTACAATAGTCCCTCGATTGGTGGTGAAGGATTTTGTGACGCCATCGATTTCGATGCGCTCGGGAGCTATGTTAATAAGGGCGTTTTCGATGCTCATGGTTTCCAAATCAAATCTTGGAGGTTGATCTTCGCTCGCAGAAACCCGACCTGCTTGGCCTGTGCGAGAAACTTTTCAAATGGGGTCACGGTGATATCGCAGTTGAAAGTCAAGCGAGTCCATGCTTCGTCTACGAGCGCCTGGCTGATCTCACGTTTGGTGATCGCGGTGAGTTCGTCTCGCGCGCGGCGGCGGGCCTCACTTGGGTTTGCGAGGATCCAAGCGGTGAGTTCTTCATGCGCTTTTTTGAAATCCGCCGCAAGTTGGGCGTTTTTCGTCAAAAACTCTCCGCTGCCGACAAGTACTGTTGTGAGTGCATCAGGGTCCGAGTGAAAAATTCGCCCACCAGCTTCATTGATGAGGCGGGTCACCCAAGGCTCGACTGTCCATGCGGCTTGGAGTTGACCTTGTTTAAAAAGCGGAAGCATGTCGGGATTGGCTGTGGGAAGGACGCGGGCATCGCCGCCGACGAGGGTGACTCGAATGCCGTTGTCGATTAACCAGGCTCGGCACTCGACGTCTTGGGTGTTGCCGAGTTGGGGAGTCGCGATGGTCTTGCCACGAAAATCACTTGGTATTTGGATTTCGGTGCCATTGACAACAAGGGCCTCGCCGCCACGGAGGGCGCCGCTCATCACTCGAATGTCTTTCCCATTCGACCTCGCGTAAGCGTTTACGGCGGGGCTTGGACCAACAAATGTCATGTCGATTGCTTTGGTAAAGATTCCCTCCATGGCAGACGATCCGGCATTATAAATCAGCCATTCAATTTTGACCGGACGACCAAGTTTGGACTCAAACCAACCCTTGCCTTCGCGGGTCATATTTGCCGCCACGAGTGCTTGCGCATGAGTGATATTCGGGAACATTCCGATGTGCAGAACGAGGGCCCCTTGAGCCCTTGCGGAGCCGCTGAAAGCCAGGGCCCATGCAACGACCAATGCGCAAACGATGTAAAGTTTACGGTATTCGTCGGGAATACGTGTCTCTTTCGTATCGATCGGAATTTTTGGCATGCGCCGTTTCATTTCGCCGGAAGCTTCGCTTTTAATCGAATAGAGTCAATGAAAGATGTCTTTTCCATTGCCCCTCCTTTGGCTCAAAGTATCAGGATGAATAGTGTGCAAGTCAGGGTGCCGGCGACGACGGCCAATCTCGGACCGGGTTTTGACTCTCTCGGTATCGCTTTGAAGCTCTACAATACGACGACCGTTTCCAAGGGGCGGGGCGCTGCAGTTGGTGACATGGCCAAGGAGGCGGGGGAACTTTTTTTTAGCGCGGCCAAAACGAAGCCGTTCGCGTTTTCGTGGAGTGTGGAGGGTGATGTGCCTCGCTCGAGAGGACTCGGCAGTAGTGTCACTGTGCGATTAGGTATTTTACATGGCCTCAATGAACTCGCTGGTCGCCCGCTGGACAAACACGCGCTTTTTCGACTTTGTGCGGAGTTGGAGGGACACCCTGACAACGCCGCTCCTGCTGCCTACGGTGGGTTCTGCATCGCTCCGCCGGAAGGCCCTGTGCAACGCTACAAGGTCGGTGATTCTCTTTTATTCCTGCTTCTGATTCCGGAGATCGAATTGGCGACGAGTGATGCGCGGAGCGTTCTTCCGGCGAAGATCAGTCTTAAGGATGCCGCCTACTCCGTCGGAAATGCGGCTGCGATTGCGGGTGCTTTTGCCAGCGGCGATTACGCCAAGCTCGCTGGATGTTTCGGCGACCGGCTGCATCAACCCTATCGCGCGAAGTTACTGCCAACTTTGCCAGCGGTATTGGAAGCGGCTACCGCTGCCGGGGCCATTGGAGGTTGGCTGAGCGGTTCTGGGTCGACTATGGCCTGCATCACCACCAAGCGGCCTGATAAAATCGCCCCCGCGATGCTTGTGGCTTCTGGTTTCGAGCAAGCGTGCGTTATCGGTGTTCGGGCGGACAATGCAGGTGTTCGTGTTTTAAAATGAGACGATCGATCGAGGGGCTCGAATCCTTTGCGATGGATGTCATCCTCGACCGCCGTCATGGCTGGCGGGCGGACGCGTTGCGCTTTGTTCTGCTCTGTCTCTCGGGCCTTTATTGGCTCATTGTTCAGACTAGGTTGGCGCTTTACCGCAACCGGATTTTTCGCAGTCACTCCCATGGGGTCCTTGTGATCAGTGTGGGTAACCTCACTGTTGGCGGCACGGGAAAGACACCGGTTGTCGAAATGCTGGCCCGCGCGTTGCAGGAGGGTGGACGCAAGGTGGCAATTTTGAGCCGTGGGTATAAAAGTGTGCCCCGCCCATTGGCCGTGCGACTTTTGGAGAAGATCACGCGCAACAAATCGCCTTTCGT
>RFZT01000016.1 GCA_009920585.1 bacterium | reverse complement strand
TCTACCTAGCCCATCCAATGATGGTATTAAGCGTTCAACGCACATTTTCAGTATTCGATTTGTCTGCATGCAGGTGCTGAATTTTTCTTTTTTCAGCGCTCGTTGCGCTTGGATACGCACATCACCCACTCACGCGAACTCGATGTTTGCCGTGATCATTCACCCCCCAACGAGGAGGCACTATTAATATTAAGGATATTCGCATCAATGAGCGAATCCGTGCACGGGAAGTGCGCGTGATTCTTGCAGCAACTAATGAACAGCTTGGCGTCCTGCGCCTAGACGAGGCGATTCGCCGCGCTCGCAGTATCGGGATGGATCTGGTAGAGATCGCCCCGAATGCCCAGCCTCCCGTTTGTCGGATCGTGGATTTCGGTAAGTTCCGCTACGACCTCGCCAAGCAGGAAAAAGAAAAAAAGCACGTTGTTGGCAAGGTCAAGGAGATCAAATTCCGCGTCAACATTGATGAGCACGACTACCTCACAAAAGTGCGTCATGCCGAGGATTTCTTGGACAAGGGGAATAAGGTCAAAGTGCATCTTCAATTCCGTGGCCGCGAAATGGCTCACCAAGATCTCGGATTGCTCGTGGTCAAGCGGGTTAAAGAGGATCTCTCTGGTATGGCCCATGTCGATATGGAGCCGAAACTGGTTGGGCGCGCGATTGGCATGACACTCAGTCCCCTGCCTGCAAATAAACGTCACAGGAAGTTTTCCAAGCACGGCGAAATTCTCGAACCCGAGGCGGTCGAGCGCGATCACGCCGACGACGATGAGGATTGATCGTCGGTTGCTGCTTTTTGATATCGACGGCACGTTGATCACGTCGGGTGGAGCGGGCGAGGCGGCATTGAAAGACGCCATGCGTTCCCGTTTCGGTGTTGAGGAAGACTTAGCTGGGATCATTCTCGCTGGGGCAACGGATGCCCGTATCGCTCGCGAGTTACTTGAAAAGCACGGGATCGCTGTTTCTCCTGAAAATGTCGCAGCCTTGCTGGATACCTATCTCGGCCATCTCGCCGAGCGGATCGGGCGTCATGATGGCAAGCTTCTTCCGGGCATCGTTCCTCTTCTAAATGTTCTTTCGAAGCGTGAGGATGCGGTTCTCGCTTTGTTGACAGGCAATGTGAGCCGCGGCGCAGAAATCAAACTCACTCACTATGGTGTGTGGGATTTTTTTGAATTCGGAGCCTTTGCGGATGATCACCATGATCGCAATGAGTTGGGGAAATTTGCCCGTGCGCGCGCTCTGGAGCGGCATGGGGAGGAATTTCCGCCCTCCCGCATTTACGTGATCGGGGATACGCCGAAGGATATCGAGTGTGGACGGGCGATTGGAGCCTGCACCGTGGCCATCGCTACTGGGCACTATTCCGCTGCGCAGTTGAAGGATCACGCACCGGATTTTCTTTTTGAGGATCTCTCGGATACCGATCGGGTGGTATCCCACCTTTTCGGTGAATAGGTTTTTGTCTTAAAGAGACGTTGTTTTTTTGCTGGGTGCAGCGGGTGGCGCCGTTGTTTTCGGGCTTGGCAGGATATCTAGGCGCAGGGCGCCCAATTTTTTTGGCCTGATGGGAGTCTTGTTGAATAGAAGATTTTTCTGCGCGAGGTACTCGGAGAGTGTGGCGGTGGTTTCCCTCGCTGTGCGGGCTGTATCAAAGCTCACCCCGCTTCGAATCCCATCGACAGCGCTAAAGAGAGAGGTGATAGCCATTGGTCCGCTGAAGGGGAGAGTGATGATGCCGCCGATGCCTTGTGTGATATTCGATCCGCCTGTGGTCTCAAATTCCAGTATCTTCTTTGGCTGTGGGCCGGAAAGATCGTAAACGGCGATGGTAGTTTCCATCTTTGTGCCTCCGGCGCCGAAGCCCACCGTGCTGCGGAGAAGTCGACTGCCTTGATTCACACGGGTAAAATGCCCCTTGACCAGCCAGTAGTTGCCGTGGGGGATGGCGACGTCTGGAACTAATATTCGGGCTTGGGCGACGTGCGCTGGAAGGCGAGCAAGAAGCTCGCGGGACATATTGACCTTGAGGTTGGATTTGAAGTCCGCCAGATCTCGCAATTTTCTATCTACGCGCAGGGATTCGTCCTCAACTGTAAAAGGCATCACAAAAACTTCCTCTGGCGCGGCGGTCGGAACAAAATGTTCGTCGATTTGCAAGTTTGTCATGCTCACCGACGCGCACGAAGTGATAAGGAGGACGAGGAGACTGGCCGCGATGAGGGAGGGGATCGATCTTGGGAATGATGCTATCCAAGCGTGGACGATTTGGTGGACCGGAATTTTCAAGGTTGGAGATTGAGCCAATCAGAGCGCCTGATCGTTCTCAAGAGATATTCCCTCCATTGGGTTTTTGATTTGCCGGTCTTGATTCCAGACGCGCGGGCAGATTAGATGGGCGATTATGACATCAGAAAAAACTTTCCGCATCGCTGTTTTGGCGGGCGACGGGATCGGGCCAGAGGTAATGGCGGAGGGATTGCGCGTTCTTGAAGCCGCAGCAAAAAAATTCGCAATTGGATTGACGTTCGATCACAAGTTGGTCGGCGGGGCTGCGATTGACGGGTTGGGGAGTGCTTTGCCACAGGAGACGCTCAAGGCCTGCGAGGAAGCGGATGCCATTCTTTTTGGATCTGTGGGCGGGCCGAAATGGGAGTCGCTTCCAGCTAACGAACAACCCGAGCGGGCTGCCCTCCTGCCTTTGCGAAAGCATTTCGGTCTTTTCGCCAACCTTCGTCCGGCCATCTGTCTCCCGGAATTGACGCATGCTTCTCCATTGCATCCGCGCCTCGTTGAGGGTGGGTTTGATGTGCTCTGCGTCCGCGAATTGACTGGCGGCTTGTATTTTGGTGAGCCGAAATACATCAAAAGCGAGGGTGGGGAAGATTTTGCCGTCGATACCATGGTTTACTGGGAATCGGAGATCCGTCGGATCGCTCGCGTTGCATTTGAGGCAGCTCGCAAGCGCCGAGGGGAACTCACTTCTATTGATAAAGCGAACGTGCTACAAAACGGAGTGCTTTGGCGCCGAGTCGTCACTGAGATGTCACGCGACTATCCCGATGTGACCCTCCGTCATCTCTATGTGGATAATGCCGCCATGCAGTTGATCAAAAACCCAAAGTCTTTTGATGTGATTCTCGCCGAAAACCTCTTTGGAGATATTTTGAGTGATGAAATGGCGATGATTGCGGGATCTCTTGGCATGTTGCCGAGTGCCAGCCTTGGCGAGGCCACTGGTGGCGCGACCCGATTCGGTATGTATGAGCCAAGTGGCGGTACCGCCCCCGATATTGCCGGCAAGGGGATCGCCAATCCGATCGCTCAAATCCTCTCCGCGGCCATGCTTCTGAGATTCTCGCTTGGTTGCGAGGAGGCGGCTTGCGCAATCGAAACGGCAGTTAGGTCTGTTATTTCCAAGGGTTTGAGGACGGGTGACATCCATACGCCCGAAACAACCTTAGTTGGTACCGCAGAAATGGGCCGCGCTATCACGGCTTGTCTCTGATTTTGCCTTGGCTCCCAAGTTCACCAAACAAAGCCTTGACCCTAACAAGTGCTCACGCCAATGTGATTTTCGTATTTTATAAATGCTGAACGGAACCCCTTCAAAAAGTCCCGTTCCCAATTCATTTTCGAAAATCACAAAACCATTTTCTCTAAAAATCGATGTTTGATAATCTTCTTGGACTCTTCTCTAGCGACATAGGAATCGATCTTGGCACCGCAAACACCCTCGTTTACGTCAAAGATCAAGGCATTGTTCTACGTGAACCTTCGGTGGTTGCCGTTCAGCAAGGCACCAACCGTGTTTTGGCTGTTGGTAACGAGGCGAAGCGCATGCTTGGGCGTACCCCAGGTAACATTGTTGCCATCCGCCCACTCAAAGACGGTGTTATTGCCGACTTCGAGATCACGGAAGCCATGCTTCGCCACTTCATCAGCAAGGTTCACAACCGCCGCCGCATGGTTCGTCCTCGCGTCGTGGTCGCTGTCCCTAGCGGCATCACGGAAGTCGAAAAACGCGCTGTGAAAGATTCGGCCACCCATGCTGGTGCGCGTGAGGTTTACTTGATCGAGGAACCCATGGCCGCCGCCATTGGTGTCGGTCTTCCTGTGCAGGATGCGGCCGGTAACATGATTGTCGATATCGGTGGTGGTACGACCGAAGTCGCCCTCATTTCTCTCTCAGGAATTGTTTTCAGCCGAAGCGTCCGTGTTGCAGGCGATGAGCTCGACGAGGCCATCACGGTCTACATGAAAAGGGCTTATAACCTGATGATTGGTGAGCGCACGGCGGAGGAAATCAAAATCAAAATCGGTTCAGCTTACAAGTTGGAGAAGGAAGTCTGTCTCGAAGTCAAAGGTCGCGACCTCGTTGCTGGACTTCCCAAGACCATTTCTATTTCATCCCAAGAAGTTCGCGAGGCTCTTATGGAGCCGCTCTCCACCATCGTTGACTCTGTGCGTATCACCCTCGAGCGTTGCCCGCCGGAGCTTTCCGCCGATCTCGTGGATCGTGGGCTCGTTCTCGCTGGCGGCGGTGCGCTGTTGCGTGGATTGGATCGCCTCATCTCCGAGGCGACCGGGCTACCAGTTCATGTTGCCGAAGACCCATTGAGCGCGGTGGCTGAAGGTACCGGACGCGCCCTCTCGGAGTTGAAATTCCTGAAAGCCGTTTCATCCGAACGGCCTCATGGACGCTGATCTAGCACGTTCCCAAATGGAAGATGTTTAATCCTTCCAAACAATGAACAGACTTAATATCGCTCTCGTAGTCGCCTCTTTGGCGTTGGCGATTTATCTTTCCGCCCTGTCCCCTGCCTCGATGCAATCCATGCAATCTGGGTTCATGTCGATGTTATCGCCTTTTCTCAAAACAGGAACGGCGATGCAGAAAAACATCGGATCCGTCGGACAGAAGCTCAAGTCATTGGATGAGTTGGAGGTGGAAAATGGCCAGTTGGTGTCAGAAAATCGTCAGCTTCGCGCCACTACGCGACTTCTTGGAGAGCTCGAGTCTGAGAATAAAAAATTGCGAATGGCCCTCGATTATCGCGAGCGCTCCTCGTTCAAGCTTCTTGCAGCCCGCATTATTTCGAGGGATGCCTCGACGTGGTGGAATACCATTCGGATTGATCGTGGCTTTGAGGATGGGGTCGAAGCCGACCAGCCAGTCCTTACGGATGTGGGACTCGTTGGGAAAACAACCACCGTTACGAAAAATGAAGCCCTTGTGGTGCTTGTATCCGATGAAACCTGCCGGATCGCCGCAAAGATCGAGGGAACAAAAGAGCACGGCATCATTTCTGGGATGAGAGTGCAAGAGGACGCCATCGGCGGGCTCCTTCAAATGAACTTCCTTTCCAAGAATGCCCCAATTCAACCTGGACAAGAAGTTTTCACTGCGGGAGTGGCTCGCGGATCCTTCCCCCCTGGGATATTGATAGGAAAGGTGAAAGAATTTATTCCGCGTGCTCTCGACGGGCAGGCGGTTATCGAGCCTTGTGTGAATCTGATGTCCACCGAGGATGTTTTCGTTTTAGTGGGCAAAAAATGAAACCTTTGATCGATCTGCTGGCCTTATTCATTGGAGTGCTTCTCGCCTATATTATTCAAAATTTCCTACCACCGATGGCAGATCTCCACGGAGCGCATGTGTTGTTGGTGCCGATGGTTTTTTGCTATGCCGCTATGATCTTGCCCTTTCCGGCCATGCTTGCGGCAGCGATTTTCACAGGATTTTTGAGTGATCTCTTGTACCTTCACGTTGTGGCAGGGAAGGTTGAAATTCCTATAGGATATTCTATTATCTTCTTTGTGTTATTCGGGTGTCTTGCAAGTGGATTTCGTTCGGCGATGGAAAATCGCAATTCATTGCCCTTCATTATGCTTAGTGCGCTCGGCACTTCGTTGTTTTTGCTCGTTCAGTTTGTTTTAATTACATTTATCCGGGGAGGCATTATTGTCGCGCCAGCTGTGGGTTGGCGCATTCTAGCACCAGGTTTGATTGCAGGTTTGATTGCGCCGTTGTTTTATTTGACTGTGTCGCACATGGATCGCTTACTTCCTGATGGCTCCCGTAAATTGAGATCCGTCAATCGATGAAGCATTCTCGATCCGGACCTCGCATTTTCTTTTTGGCGCTCCTCATCATTGGCGGGATGACGGCCATTACGTTTCGGCTCTGGAATATCCAAATCACCCATGGGGCGGACTACTCTGCCCGCATCAACTCGAACTCCAAAGTCACCGTTCGCCTCCCTGCCGTACGAGGTGAGATTCTGGATAGAAACGGAATCAAACTTGTCGAAAATCGAGCCAGTTTTGAGGTGGATTTTTATCTACCCGATATGGTTCGCGCCTATAGAGAGTCTCGAGGGTCAGTGCCGATCACAGCCTATCGTGGGAGAGTGCACAACATGCCCCGCGATCTCAAGGAAGCCGATGTGGTCAAAATCGTCTCGGAGACGGTCATTCCCCGAATGGAGCAGTTGGGCTTGGCAAAAGATTATAATGCCAACGCGCTCCAGATGCATTATCGGACGAACCGCGAGGTGCCTTACAACTATCGTCAGGATCTGAGTTTCGAGGAGATGGCGCTCTTTTCGGAGAGGAATCTTGGGCTGCCTGGTGTCAATGTGAGCGTGAAGCCTGTCCGGTGGTATGTTTACGGATCAATGGCCGCACACATCCTAGGCTATGTCGGAGCGCCTTCGGATCTCGACAAGCTTCCGGATCTCAAAAATTTCAATTTCTACGAACCGGATCTGGAGGGTAAAGCGCAGTTGGAACTTTCATTAAACGAGACGCTCAAGGGGAAGCCTGGTGTCCGAGTCCTTCAACGCAATGTCAAAGGAGTCATTGACGGAGAAATTGAGCGGCGTGAGCCAGTTCAAGGAAACAATGTTTTTCTGACTCTCGATGCCAAAATTCAATCCATAGCCGAAAATGCCCTCAGAAATGTCGGTCGCGGGGCAGCAGTGGTTCTTAATCCAAAAAATGGGGATATTCTCGCCATGGCCTCAGTGCCTTCCTTTGATCCCAATATTTTCATTCCCACGATTGCATCGAGTGAATGGAATGCCATCAACAAAGATGAAACCAATCCCATGGTGAACCGCGCGATCAGTGCTTACGCGCCGGGGTCGACTTACAAGATCCCGGTTTCTCTGGCGGGGTTGCGCGCCGGTCTGATCGACAAATCTTTCAGCTGCTATGGCGGCGTGCAATACGGCAACAAGTATATGAAGTGCTGGATCGCAGAAAAGCATCGCACTCACGGTAAGCTCACGCTCCCGGATGCACTCAAAGTTTCCTGCAATGCTTTTTTCTACCAGTTTGGAAATGCCGCCGGTATCGAGCAAATCGATCTGATTGGTAATATGCTCGGCCTTGGGCAAAAAACGGGCATCCCTCTTTCCGGTGAGTCCCCCGGCGTTCTTCCAGGGCCCGAGTGGCTTTCAAAAACAAATCCTCGTGCCAGGTGGTCAAATGGCTTCACCGCCAATACGGCCATCGGACAAGGGGACGTGCTCGCTTCGCCGCTTCAAATGGCTATCGTGACGGCTGCTGTCGCCAACGGAGGGACCGTTTACTATCCACGTCTCATTGATCGCATTGTGGCACAAGATGGATCGGTTGTTTCTAAGGAACCGCCTCGTGTTCGCGCGAACCTCATCACCGATGCGGGTCTTACGGATGCCCAGATCGCACAAGTTCGCAAGGGAATGTGGAATGTCGTGAATGAAGACGGGGGAACAGCCGGACGGGCGAGGAATGAAAATATGGTCACCGCAGGCAAGACCGGAACTGCTCAGTTCTGGCGTTCGGGCAAAAAAGACAACCACACGTGGTTCATTTCTTTCGCTCCCTTTAATGATCCCGAATACGTCGTGGTAACTTTTGTTCAAGGCGCCAAATCCGGTGGCGGAGTCTCCGCTCCCATCGCTGCGAAAATCCTCAAGGACATCTATGCTTACAAAAATGGAGAGGATGTCACACTTGCCGCACTGGAACCGGCAAAGGGAAATTTTCTTTTCACGGAAAGCATGGACTTTGGCCGCGAGGTCCCCGCTGCGAATAAACTCTCCGAAGACGCCGAAGTCGCCGAGAATCCTTCTGCGGAAGCGCAGGAAAGTCGTCCCCCAGCCACTCCCAGCGTTCGTGAGGACGCCGATGCTCGTGGCCGTGTCAATAACTCACCTCAACCCAAACAAGCTCCTCCCAAACCCGAACCAACCCCCACACCCAGTCCCCGAACCAACCCAATCCAAAATATTTTCAATCTCATCAGTGGCAGGAAGGCCGCGGTTGATGGTGCAAACCAGAAGCCAAAACCCGAAAAACCAAAGAACAGATGAGCCCATCCAATCGTGCAAATCCATTTGCACAAAACCTCATAAAATTAATGTTAGAAACAGTAAAAAAAATCTTAGGCCTCGGCAAGAAATCGACCGGCATCAAACTCGTTGTCAGTAGCGAGAAACTCGAAAAACGGGTCGCTCTACTCGAGAATAACCGACTCGAGGAATACACCATCGAACGCGAGACCGATCGCAATATCGTCGGCAGCATTTACAAAGGCAAGGTTCGCAATATCGAACCTGGCATCAAGGCGATGTTCGTTGATATCGGATTTGAGAAAAATGCGTTCCTTCAATTCTGGGATGCCATCCCAGCAGCACTCGACAGTGGTATCGAAACCATCAATCGGGCTGGCGAAAACTCGAAGAAAAAAGCCCCACGTATCACCCATAAAGATGTGCCGAATATCTACCCCGTAGGGTCGGATATCCTCGTTCAGGTCAAAAAAGGTCCGATCAGCAATAAGGGTCCACGCATCACGACAGACATCAGCCTCGCTGGTCGCTACCTCGTCCTGATGCCATTCAATGATCAGTTCGGCATCTCGCGTAAAATCGAGGATCCCAAGGAACGTGATCGTCTTCGCAAGATCCTTCGCAGTCTCGATGTGCCAGAGGGAATGGGCGTGATTATGCGGACGGTCGGTGCGGGTCAACGTTCCCGCTACTTTGTTCGCGACCTCAGCATCCTTGTGGATCAATGGACTCAGGTTCAGCAAGGCCTCCAAGAAAAATCCTCACCCGCCTGTCTCTTTGAGGAGCCCGATCTCATCGAGCGGACCGTTCGCGACTTTCTCACCGATGAAGTGGATGCCATCATTGTGGACGATGCCAAGGCGGTCGAGCGCATGCAGCATATTGTCGGTCAGATTTCGAAACGGGCAAAAAAATCTATCCAACACTACACTGGCGCCCAGCCGATCTTTGAGTGTTTCGGCGTTAAGGCACAGATCGAGGCCGCGTTTCACCGTCAGGTTTGGCTTCCATGCGGTGGCTACATCGTCATCGACGAGACTGAGGCTATGATTGCGGTGGACGTCAATACAGGCCGCAACAAGGGATCGAAGGATATGGAAAAGACCATTCTTCAGACCAACATTGAAGCCGCTGAAGAGATCGCCCGGCAGGTGCGCCTGCGGAACATCGGGGGCCTCATCGTAGCTGACTTCATCGACATGAAGCACCGAAAAGATCAGCAAGCGGTGTATCAACACATCAAAGATCGTCTCAAGCGCGACAAGGCCCGTACCCATGTGCTTCCGATCTCTCAGCTCGGTCTTTTGGAGATGACTCGCCAGCGTGCCAATGAGAGCCTTGCCAGCTCGATCTTCATCCCTTGCCCGCATTGCAGCGGAAAAGGAATGATCAAGAGCCCGATGACCATGAGTGTGGAGCTTCAGCGCGCCCTTCATGCTGTGATGCGGAAACATCAGGAAGCTGTTCACGAAATCCGCGTGACGGTTCACCCCGATCTCCTCAATCGCTTGCGTACGGACGACGAGGAACATCTTGTTGAGATCGAGCGCCGCTATGCCGGTCGCTTGGCCTTCCGCGCAGACCCGACTTACCACCAAGAAAAGTTCGTTATATCGAACGCCCTTACTGGCGAAGAGCTCAAAGCCTGAGCTCTAACCGATAGCTGATCAAAATAAGGAAGACCGCTTTTCTCGTTGTTCGCCGCAAGGTGAGCAAGGGGAGGCGGTCTTCTGCTTTTGCTGAAACGTCATTCGACGAAGCTCAATAAGCCCCAATCTTCCTGGCGATGGAAACTCACCGGCAAATGGTGCGAGGAAGAGCTGGAGAGAACCGGGGTGGGATCTCCTTGATAGTAATCGTAGCGACTGAAGGAAAAGAGCCATTGGGAGCCGATTTCTGGATGCCTAGCTTCCGCAACTACCGCGAAGGGGATTTCTGCCAGCACAAGCCAGCGCTTGTCTAGGTTCTGAATTTTCGTGCGGCTTTCAATGACCTGCTTTTGAACCAGCCATTCCTCGGGAATGTCGCCCTTGGGTCGCTCGCGGAAAGTGGTCGCCGATGGCACTCGGAGCTGAAATATTTGGTTATCAGGACCGATGTGGAATTCATAGTAGGCGTCCTGCTCGATCGGGCGAAGGAACACCTCAAAGACATCGCCGCGTTTAAAAGCTGGAGCATTGAATTCCCGAGATGGATTGAAAATGTCGGCATCGTCGAGTTCAGCAAATACAAGCAGGGCGTCATTCGTCCATGCGGTGCGAACGCGTGCAGGATAGAAGGCCTCTTGGGGATCGGATAGCCAATGCTGACGCAGGTAAACGGTCGGCGACTTATCAAAGGCTTTGCGGATCGCATCCCAATCATCGTGTTCAAAAGAGGTCGCTCGCGGGCAATTGATTTTTTGACGTTGGGCATCCATGTGCGGTTACACAAACAAAGGCCCCTCATGCCGTCAAGCAAGCCGCCCAGCAGAGCAGGGGGGTGAGCCGGGGGCTCAACAGGCATCTGGAAAAAGAACTGAACGGATTTCTTAGGGTGGTGTCTAAATATTTAGACGAGATTTGATCGCCCCAGATTTATCCCAACACTGTCACCCCCTGACTTAACCCCAAAGACCATTGCCTTTGTAGTATAGCTCCAATCCCTAAACCCACACTCACCTCTGGAGGTCCGTATCATGATAACGAATGTTCTGAAATCGGTCTCATATGCGGGAGTCAGTATGGCTCTCACACTGACAACCCCGCCGGAGGTGAATACCCACGTGGTGACGGTTTTGGCTCCAGGGCCAGCGATATCTGGGTATTTCAAGCTTGGATCTACGCGCAACCCTCAGGGCGATGAAATTTCGCTGACCAGTCGCAGTCTGCTTTTTAATGGGGCTCCCTGGTTTCCCATCATGGGTGAATTTCACTTTTCCAGATATCCCCGAGCCGAGTGGCGGGAGGGATTGGAAAAAATGAAGGCAGGAGGGATCAAAATCGTTTCGACCTATGTGTTTTGGAATCACCATGAGGAAGTCGAGGGGGAATGGGATTGGGCGGGCCAGAAGGATTTGAGGGCGTTTTTGGAGGCTTGCCGCGATGTTGGCCTTCTCGCGATCGTGAGATGTGGGCCTTGGTGCAATGGCGAGGTGCGCTATGGAGGCTTTCCTGACTGGGTGCAGAACAGCACGCGCTGGGATCC
This sequence comes from bacterium, assembly GCA_009920585.1. Classification (GTDB taxonomy): domain Bacteria; phylum Verrucomicrobiota; class Verrucomicrobiia; order Chthoniobacterales; family Terrimicrobiaceae; genus UBA967. The sequence goes on along the minus strand of RFZT01000016.1, from coordinate 7,707 downwards.
GGTGAGTCGTTGGGGGCTGCGTCCAGAGCATCCAGCTTATATGGCATCGGTGAAGCGCCTTTATCAGCAGATCGGTTCTCAAATGGAGGGATTGCTTTGGAAGAATGGCGGACCCGTGATCGGCATCCAGTTGGATAACGAGTATTCTGGACCATCAAACTACCTGCTTGGCTTGAAAAATCTGGCGTTCGAGGTCGGTATGGATGTCCCCCTTTACACAAAAACCGGATGGCCTCGGATGGAGGATGCAATGCCGGAGGGCGAGATGATTCCGCTTTACGGAGCCTATCCCGATGCCGCCTGGGAGTCCTCCGTTCAAGTCTCGGAAGGCCTTCTCTACAATTATATCTTCCGTCAGCAACGGATCGATGAGTCGATTGCCAGTGATGTGAATACGATCAAAGGAGGCGAGGATGAGAGTCACCGTGACCAGTATCCCTTCCTGACCGCCGAGACGGGTGGAGGGATGTTTGTCTCCTATCACCGCCGGAACAGGGTTGACCCACGCGATGTGGCTTCCCTTGCCCTCTGCCAACTCGGCAGCGGTTGCGTTGGTATGGGATACTACATGTATCACGGTGGCGAGAATCCGGACGGTCGCTTCAGTACGCTTCAAAAATCCAACGAAATCGGGGACATCTTTGACATCACCATCAAGTCCTACGATTTCCAGGCTCCAGTCGGTCAATACGGGCAGATCCGCCCGCATTACAACTGGCTGCGGCGCCTCAATGACTTTATGGGGGACTTCGGAGCCGAGTTGGCGCGGATGCCATCAACCCTGCCCGATGGAGCGGAGAAAGATTTCTCCAATCCCGACAACCTCCGCTGGAGTGTGCGCTCGGATGGCGTGTCGGGTTTCCTTTTTGTGAACAACTATCAACGGCTTCAGCGCATGCCTGCCAAGTTGAATACAAATTTCCAAATCGTTCTTCCCGGAGGCGGGCAGACCATTCCACGGAATCCCATCACCATCCCTGCAGATTCCTTTTTTTGCTGGCCCTTCAATCTGGATTTGAATGGCGTGAACCTTCTCTACGCGACCGCCCAGCCAGTACGAAAGTGCTGGGATGCGGATGGCGGCCTGTCGGTCGTCTTTGCGGAAATTCCAGGAATCACAGCGGAGTTTGCTTTTGCACCAGAAACGATTTCAAAAGAACTGGGCTCAAAGCCGGTTGTATTCAGCGGCATCCATCCGAACCGTCAAACAGCGTTCCGATTGCATGCAAAAAACGGGAGAGAGGTGCGGATCATTCTTCTCAGTGAGGAGGATTCACTGGCGCTCGCAGCAAAAACGAGTGCGGGCGACTTTATATTTGAAACAAAACCCGTGGTGAAATGTTTGCCTGTAGATCTGGAGTTGATTCAAAATCCCGGCCCCCTTCGCGACTGGAGGTCGAAAAAAGGAGATTCTTCATTGCCCATTTCACCAGCGAAAAATGGGTTTCAGTCGGCAGCAGTCTGGCGTGTGCGGTTACCGGCGGATTTGAACATGGCAGCCAATCCCATCCTCCGAATTCATTATACGGGGGATGTCGCTCGATTAACATTGAATGGGCGTCTGCTCAATGATGATTTTTACAATGGCAGTGTTTTTGAAGTCGGGCTGAAACGCTACGCGCCGGATATCCTGAACGGAAATCTTTGCCTCGAAATTATGCCGCTACAAAAAGGAATGCCGATTTATTTTGAGCCTGATATCCGTCCCGTTTTCAATAAAGACGGCATGGCTCTGAGTATCGATCGAGCGGAAATCTGCTACACAGATGAAGTCTCTCCGCCTCGCTTTGCAGGTTTTTAAAACAGAGAGGGTTCTCAAGGGTTTCACTGGGACAAAAATGAACTAAAAATTGCATTGTTGGAGGTTTATGGAGAAAATAACGAACAATGGATGTTCCCCCGCCTAAAAAAAGAATTTTGGTGACTGATGCTTCTGTAATGTCGCGACTCACTGAACCAAAACTCAATATCATCGTGCAGCAAATTTTAAAACACGTTGATGAGTTGGCCGAAATTTACAATGCGGCTAATAATCACGATAGGTTCATCATTGTAAAAAATGTCAGGGAAAGCTACATCGACGAGTGCAAGGTTGCTCGTCGGGTGCTTGGCACGGATGAGTTCATTGAGAATATCGCCAAGTCGATTGGATGGGATTTTGTAGCACCCGATAGTCCAGTCGAGGGCAACTTGAATCTCTGAGTCAAAGGCTACGCCTTCTTATTCTTCAGTTTTTATCTGGCATTACTTTTGTCTTTAGGGAGATGAGGGGTTTTTCGAGAAAAAACCAACTCAGCGTTCCAGCGAGAAATGTCAGAAGGAATGTTGTCGCGATGAGAAAGATGTTTTCTCGGTTGCTGGGTAAATCGAATTTCTCAAAGGTCGTTTCGACAAAGGTGTGAAGCAGGGGATGAAACACATAAAGCCCGTAGCTGATCACGCCCGTGTAAACCAAGCCTGGAAATTGAAGCGCACGGCCCCAGAATCCTGTGAAGCCGATGGCCGCTCGGAGAATGAGCCACCCAAAAAAGAGAGCTTCCAGTGTTTCCGCAGCATGTATCCAAGCGGTATCGAACCCCCAGAGTCGGATTGCCACCGCCGCGAGCAAGGAACACCATGCAGCCAAAGTGACGCTGCCTAGGCAGGCCACTCGGGTAATGGCCTCTTTTTTCTCGCGATAAAAAAGTCCGATTAAAGCCCCCGCAGCAATGGAGTCCATCGAGGATAGCGGGGAATACCAAACCATCATGGGTGCAACGCCCTGCGAGGTTGCGATCCAGCGATGAAGCCAAGCACCGACAAAACAAAATGCGAATATGGGAACGAATAAGCGTCTAGGCATCCAAAGGATCAAAAGAGAGAGAACAAAAACCATTTGTTCGCTGGTGGCTAAAAACCAGTAATGCGAAAGGGCGCCTGGCCATTGCTCAGTGAGGCCCATGTAGATATTCACGGAAAAAGTGCAAATCCAAACCCAGACTTGCCGTGCGGGTTCAACTTCCAGCAGGCAGAGAATCCCGAAAGCCAGAAAGTAAACGGGAAAAATACGGATCGCTCTTTTTTTGTAGAAACCCGTGAGAATCTTTGTGGGAGAGCTTCCGCGATCCACTTGCTGAAGATGGTTGCCGATAAGTAGAAAGCCGGTCATCACAAAGAAGAGTCGAACGCCAAGCGGACCCAAGGCCAACCAAGTGCTAGAACCCGGAACAAGATGGTAAAAGAGAACCATAATGCAGGCGATCCCGCGCAGAGCATCCAGTTGGTAAAAATAGTTTTTTGCCTTGCTCATGAATCTGAGAAAAATCCCGCCTCTCGTTTTTGTCGAGAATTATCAGAGAAGCGCAATCCCTCGACAGGATACGCGGCGAATCTAGGCCTTCGGTGGCTCGAAGGGGAGTGTGACAGTAAATGTGGAACCTTTGCCGACGACGCTTTCCGCAGTGATGTCGCCGCCGAGCATTCGGCAGAATTCGCGGCTGATGGTAAGACCGAGCCCAGTGCCGCCGTATTTGCGCGTTGTCGATTCATCGGCCTGTGTGAATGCCTCAAACAGACGTTCCATCTGCTCGGGGGAGATTCCAATGCCGCTGTCGGTGACGGTGAGTTTGAGTTTTTTGGTGCCGTTTTCGTTGCCGCTCGCGACGGAGAGACGGATTGTTCCATCCTCGGTGAATTTGCTGGCGTTGCTGAGGAGGTTGAAAAGAGTTTGGCGAATTTTTGTGAGATCGCTGTGGATTTCGCCAAGCCCCGGCTTGATTTCGATCTCGAGGCGGTTCCTGTTTTTTTGAACGAGGGGCTGCACACCGTCGGCGACATCACGAATCATCGTGGAAAGATCGATCGTTTCGCAGAAGATCGTCATTTTTCCCGACTCGATTTTGGATAGGTCTAGAATGTCGTTGATAAGGCAAAGAAGATTCTTCCCAGAGCTATGGATTTTCTGCAGATCGGAAATGAAGGCGCCTTGTCCTAGGTCGGTGGCTTCTTCCATGAGCATCTCGCTGTAGCCGATGATCGCATTCATGGGGGTGCGCAATTCATGGCTCATGTTTGCGAGAAAAGCGCTTTTTGTTCGGTTGGCGGACTCGGCGGTGTCTTTAGCATCGCTGGCTTCTTTGACGGCTTGCGCGAGTTCAGATGTTCTTTGCTGGACTGTGCTTTCGAGGTTTTGGTTGAGATCGGCGAGTTGCATCTCACGAGCCTGGATGCGTTCTGCCATAGCGCGGAAGTCTCTGGCGAGTGCTCCGAGTTCGTCACTTCGCTGGGAGAGGGAGACGAGTTGCAGGTTATCGAAGCGGCCTTCTTGAAGATCCATTGAGGCTGACCTCAACTCGAGAACGGGCTTGGATAGACGTCTGGCAACCAATGTGGCGAGCAAAACAGCCAGCACTACGCCGCCGATGCCTACAGTCAGTGTCTGTATGGTCATTTGAAAAACTGGAGCCAGAATGATTTCTTCGGGCACCGTTAACACCAGCTTCCATCCCGTTTTAGGGGCCGTGCACCAAAAAATACGCTGCGATCTTTTATCAAGGGAGAGTTGCGTTGAACCCTCGGTGCTGGCTGCAATTTCATGCCCAGCAGGTAGTGTGGAGACGTCGGCTCCGGGAAATCCCTTACGTAAAATCAGGGACAGGTCGGGATGAGCAATGATGCGGCCCGTTCGGCTCGCGAGGTAGGCAGATTGAGGTTCGCTTTCATCTGGACTCTCCTGTGTGTGGAGGCGGATCTTGATTTCCTTCACGAGCGCCACGATCTGATCGAGTGCCAAGTCGGCCCCAGCTACCCCGATGAGGTGAGAGTCCTGATCGAAAATCGGCGTGGTAATGCTGACCATGCTGATGTTGGAGCTCCCTTTGTCAAAATAAGGCTCGGTGAAGAAGGTGGCGCGCGACGATTTGGGGCCATTATACCACTCTTGGCGGGCATCATGGTAATCGTATTCCATGGGCGTCAGCGCAGGCCACGTCTTACGATGGAGAGCAATGCAGGAGCCTGGATTTTTCCAGTCCATATCTTCGTAGGCGATGTAGAGTCCATAAACATCCTCCTTCGGAGTTTGGTTGAGGAGTTCGCGGATATACGGCTCCATTTGGGGATTGGGATTCCTCCCATAGGATTGCTGAAGAGTGGCGATGCTTTTGGGGAGCATTGCGATACGGGAAACCAAATCGTCGAGCTGGTTGGCGGAGTCGCGCACCTCTTCCATGGCTCGTGCGCTCGCTTGCTCGAGCAGTTCCGCTCTAGTGAGGCGGTAATTGACCCAAATCGTAATTCCGAGGGCAAGTACGGATGCAGCCCCGACATAAATCTGCAACTGGCGGGAAATCCGTCGCCGGAAGAAATCCGTGAGGGCGTTGCGAGCAGGATTCACGACTGGGAGATGCGCTTATGGATCGACACGAGATTTTTTTCATGCTCGCGCAGGTAGGTCATGGTATCTGCGATTTTTCTCAGAAGGAGAATGCCGAGCCCTCCAGTTGGGCGTTCCTCGACGGGAAGACTCGTGTCCGGTTCTTGAACGTCGAGGGGATTGAAATAAACTCCATCGTCGACATATTGAACCACGAGTCGGTCGCTCTCGATGTTCAACTCCACTCCGATGAGGTGCTCCTCATTGTCGGTGTAGCCAAAGTTGATCGTATTTGTGGCGAGTTCCTCCATCGCAAGGATGGTCAAATACGATGCGTCCGCAGGCAGGTTGAATGGGGTGAGCCAGTTCAACGCCGTATCCAATGCCTTGGAAAGGTCGGGGAGGGTATTCTTGAATTCCAATTTCAGTTGGGTCGGCATGGTTAAAATTGAATTTGTATGATGGAAAAATCGTCGTCCAGCGGTCCAGTCCCATGTTTGGAATGCACCCAAGATTCGAGTTTGTCGAGCGTATTGGTTTGGCCGTTGATCTCGAGCATGAAATCTTCGAAATCATCGAATTCCATCACTTCGCCGTCGGGAGTTCTTATTTCGTAGCAGCCATCGCACAGCACGAACAAGGTGGCGCCAACCGGGATTTGGCATTCACTCGACACGTAGGGGGCGTCTTCCATCACGCCAATGATCATTCCGGGAGTGGCAAGGCGGTTGGGGGATTTTGTTCCATCCGGCTTGGGTGAGATCAGGAGCGCTGGCGGATGGCCGCCTGTGGAATAGCGGAGCGTGTGGTCGGGAGCATGATAGACCCCATACCAAATGGTGAAATACAGATTGTTCTGGCGTTCCATCTGAAATGCATTGTTCAGGGCAAAAAGAACCTCATCCGGATTGCGAAAATCGACGCCAGGCAAGGCATCCGAGCGGAGCGCATTGATCGCCGTAGCTGATAAAAGGGCGGCCCCCACGCCATGCCCGCAAACGTCGAGAAGGTAGATGGCAAAGTGATCGGCATCTATCCAGTGGTAGCCAAAGGTATCGCCGGCGAGTTCCGAGGAGGGTTGGTATTTCCAATCCACGCGGAGGGGAGTGGTGCAGGGGTCGGGAAGGATCGAGCGCATATAGGCGGATGCTTCCTCGAGTTCCTTGTGGAGGCGAGATTGCGTCTCCTCGATCACTCGCAAATGCCGCTGCTCGACATCGCGCAGGTTTTTTTTCTCCAAGCAGGCGTTTAACCTCGCGCGAAGCAGCGTCGGATTCAGAGGTTTCGGTAGGTAATCTTCGGCTCCGGCCTCAATGCAGCGGGCGACGCTCTCCATCTCATCCAAAGCCGATATCATGAGCACCGGAATGTGCCGCAATGTGGGATCGGCTTTGATTTGGAGCAACACGGAATAGCCATCGAGCACAGGCATCATGACATCGAGCAAAACGAGATCAAAAGCGCGAGAACGAAGGATATCGAGGGTCTCTAGGCTGTTGGTGGTTTTTGTGACGTCCAGTCCGTGCTGTTCCAATCGGCGTACGAGCAACTCCAGATTTTCTGGGTTGTCATCGACGGCCAGAATGCGACCGGTCATGGGAAATAAGGGGTCAGCAACCTCTGGGTAGGAGGGTTGAGGGGAAGCTGTCATAGGGGAGGGTGCCCCAGGCTTCGCGTTGATGAGATCAAGGAGATGATGCGCGGCCGTGTGGATTTTTTGCAAATCCGGTATCAGGGTGCTCCGGTCCTTCGCGTCAGCGTCTTCGATCAGCATCTCGCTGAAGCCGATGATGTGATTCACGGGCGTTCGCATGTCGTGGCGCAACTGCGCAAAGGGATCCGGCAAAGTCTGTGAATCGTTGCTCAATTCGGTCGTGATTTGTCGAGCTGGGTTTGCATTTTTTCGAGGAGGCGGATCAGGTCGATCGGCTTGGTGTCGTAGTCGTCGCAACCTGCTTCGAGGGCTTTATTCAAGTCGCTGGACATGGCATGGGCGCTGAGACCGATCACGGGAATGCGGGCTGTGGCGGGATCGTCTTTTAATGTGCGTGTCGCCGTCCATCCGTCCATCACGGGAAGGCTCATGTCCATAAGAATGAGCGTGGGATTTTCGCTGCGGGCCATTTTCACCCCTTGGGCTCCGTCGAGGGCCATGATCACCTCGAAGCCCCGTCGCTCAAGGCGGCGCGATAGCATGTCGCGGTTCATCTCATTGTCTTCGACTAGAAGAATCTTATGCATCTCTCTTTGGTTTTAGGAGTCTGGCAATCGGAAAACAAGCGGCATCTGGATATCGAAAGCGTCTCTCTGAGGTCATAGCAGAGCGATGAAAAATGGGGCGCGGGGGATTCGGG
>RFZT01000150.1 GCA_009920585.1 bacterium | reverse complement strand
GCTGACAGACGTAAACACCACCCATTGGACCGGCAGACCGCATCGTCTGACGGGCCTGGTCCGCATCGACGGCAAGGCATTCCGCGTGATGGGCGCGGAACCCGCCGGAGCACCCGCGCTGGAGCAGAAAAGCCTGACGGTGCTTCCGACGCGCACGATCTACACGTTCGAGGGCGCGGGTGTGGCCCTCACTCTGACTTTCCTGACGCCCACGTTGCCGGAAGACATTGATATCCTCTCGCGACCTGTGACCTATGTGGATTACGAGTTCCGTTCCATTGACGACAAGAACCACACCGCCGCACTTTACCTCGATGCCTCGGCCGAGATAGCTGTCAATTCATCGAATCAGACAGTGGAATTTCAGACGGAGAATTTTCCGGGTTTCAGCACGGTGCGGATCGGTTCAAAAGATCAGCCAGTGCTCGCCAAGAAAGGGGACGATATCCGGATTGATTGGGGGTACCTCTATCTCTCAGCGCCGGCATCCGGCGACACCAGTGCCAGTCTCCTGCCCGCCTCATCCGCGAGACAGAGTTTCCTGAGCGGCGAAGCATTGCCGAAAGTCAAAGTGGACGGTCCTCTGCCTGCGGTTGATGCGCCTGCCGCCATGATCGTCATCGATTCCATCAACGTTTCGTCAAAACCCGTTTCCCGTTGGCTGATGATTGCCTACGACGATCTGTATTCCATCCAATACATGAAGAAAAACCTGCGACCCTATTGGCGCCGCAATGGATGGGAAGCCGCCGATTTGCTCAAGGCTGCCGCCAACGATTATGAATCACTCCAGCGACGCTGCGTAGAGTTTGATGACGAGTTAATGGCCGATCTCACAGCGGCCGGCGGTGAGAAATACGCCAAGCTTTGCGCGCTCGCCTATCGCCAATGTTTTGCTGCGGGTAAATTTGTTGCTGACGATCAAGGCAAGCCAATACAATTCTGCAAAGAGAACCATTCCAACGGCTGTATTGGCACCTCGGATGTATTCTATCCGATGGCGCCCCAGTTCCTGATTTTCGGCCCTTCGTTGACCAAATCGTTCCTCGTGCCGTTTATGGACTACGCTGCCAGCGATCGCTGGAAGTTTCCTTTCGCGCCGCACGATCTCGGACAGTATCCACACGCAAACGGACAGGTCTATGGCGATGGCGAGAAAGGCCTGAATAATCAGATGCCGGTTGAGGAATCTGCTAATCTACTTTGCCTCTTTGGTGCTGTTGCACAGATGGAGGGGAATGCTGATTTTGCGGGGCTCTACTGGCCGCAACTAGAGAAATGGGCGGCTTATCTGAAGGAAAAGGGATATGATCCGGAGAATCAGCTTTGCACGGATGATTTTGCAGGTCATCTCGCGCACAATGTCAACCTCAGTGGGAAGGCGATCTGCGGGCTCGGCGCGTTCGCGAAGCTCTGCGAAATGCGCGGAGAGAAAGCTTGCTCGGAGGAATACTTCGCACTCGCCCGTGAGTCTGCGCAGCGCTGGATCAAGGAAGCCGATGACGGTGATCACTTCCGTCTCGCGTTCGACAAACCCGGCACCTGGAGCCAGAAATACAATCTCATCTGGGATCGCATTCTTGGATTGAATCTGTTCCCTGCCGCCGCGCTGCAGAAGGAAATGGATTTTTACAAGAAGCATCAAAACAAATACGGCCTCCCACTCGACAGCCGCAAGAACTACACCATACTCATGTGGACCGCTTGGACCGCCACGCTCACGCAGAACCGAGCGGACTTCGATGCGCTGATTGATCCGATCTTCACGTTCATGAACGAAACACCTGACCGTTCGCCGCTCACGGATTGGTATCAGACTGAAACCGCCCGCAAAGTGGGCTTCACCGCGCGCCCCGTCATCGGCGGCGTCTTCGCGCAGATGCTTTACAACAAGCCGGTTTGGAAAAAATATGCAGATCGTGACCGGACCAAGGCTGCAAACTGGGCACCAATGCCGTCCCCCGTCACATACGGACAGGCCAGCGCATCACACGTCAATACAGGAGACACCCTTGATGCTCTCCATAATGAGAAGGTGCCAACCGCTTTCTCAGCTCCGCCCGCCCCCGCAGTCAAGCCTCTGCCCTACGGTGCGGTGACGCTCTTGGATGGATCGCTCAAGGAACATCAGGATCTGGACATCAAAGTGATGTTGGAGATGTCTCCCGACCGCTTTCTCTCGCTGTTCCGCAAAGAAGCCGGATTGACGGCAAAGGCCGGGCCGTATGGCGGCTGGGAATCGCAAGGCGTGGCCGGACAAACTGGCGGGCATTATCTCACCGCCCTGTGTCTGATGTGGAAGGCAGCGGGAAATGCGGAAATCAAGCGCCGGATTGATTACATGGTGGATGAATTGGCCGAGTGCCAGCAGGCCAACGGGAATGGTTATGTGGCTGCGATTCCGGGCGGGAAGAAGATTTTTGCCGACGTGAAGGCCGGCCTGCCGCTGAAAGGATGGGTGCCCTGGTATACTCTTCATAAGCTGCTGGCGGGTTTGCGCGATGCCTATGCTCTCGCCGGCAACGCGAAAGCCCGCGAGGTGTGGATTAGGCTGAGCGATTTCTGTTGCGACACCATCGCCCCGCTCACTGACGAGCAGATGCAAAGGATGCTCGATATTGAACATGGCGGCATGACCGAGGTGATGGCGGATCTGTTTGCTGTCACTGGTGATGCGAAGTATCTGGCGGCGGCCAAACGGTTCTGCCATCACAAGATATTTGACCCAATGGTTGAAGGGAGAGATGTGCTCACGGGGTTCCACGCCAACACGCAAATTGCGAAGTTGATTGGATATGAGCGCATTCACGAGTTGACGGGAGAGGATTCCTTTCACAAGGCAGCGCGGTTTTTCTGGGAAACGGTGGTCGAAAACCGGAGTTGGATCACCGGCGGCAACAGCGACCGGGAGCATTTCTTCGCGGCTGAAACCAGCGCCGGGCACATTGATTCGCACCAGACCGCCGAGACCTGCAATGTCTATAACATGCTGCGCTTGACGCGCGCACTCTATGCCCAGGAGCCGAAGGCAAGCTATCTAGATTACTACGAGCGGGCGCTCTACAACCAAATCCTTGGCGGACAGGAACCAAAAAAAGGGATGTTTACTTATTTTCAACCCGTTGGCGGCGGGTGGTTTCGGAACTTTTCGGATCCGGTAAATTCCGGGTGGTGCTGCCTGGGCACCGGGATGGAAAACCCCGCCCGTTATACGGAGTCAACGTATTGGACCGATTCCAAGGGGATCACCGTCGGGTTGTATCAGCCTAGCGTCGCCAACTGGGCCGAAAAGGGAGTCACGCTGCGCACCCAGACCCGTTTCCCGGCGGAATCCACCGTGGATATCACGCTCACCACCGACAAGCCGCAAAACTTCGCCGTGCGTCTGCGTGTGCCTGGCTGGCTGGCCAAGCCGATGGAGGTGCGCGTCAACGGCCAGATGATTTCAGCGAAAGCCGAAAACGGCTACATCACCGTTGAGCGTTCCTGGAAAAGCGGCGATCGCATTCATTTGGATCTGCCGATGAGTGTGCATATTGAAACCGCGCAGAATGATCCCACCCATGTGGCTATCCTCTATGGCCCCGTGGTGCTCTGCGGCGATCTCGGCTCCGCCGGACTGGAGAGTATCAACTTCTGGGGGGACAACACTGGTAAACCTAATACGCCGGCTCCAAAGGCTCCCACTCTGATCGCCGATAACTTCGATGCCCTGGCGGCCAGGGTCAAACCCGTCGCGGACAAACCGCTGACATTTACGCTCGACCTCAAGGATCAATCCGGTCCGTTGATCACCCTGCGGCCCTATTCGGAAATGTTTTTCTGTTACTACGTTGCCTATTGGCATTGCGCCATGGGGGCGCAGGAACGCAAGCGCCTTGAGGAAGAAGATGCCCAGCGACGTCAATTGGATGCCCGCACCGTGGCGGAAGTGAGGCCTGGCGAGCAGCAGGGCGATGTCGATTTTAAACTCAAGAGCGAGAGAAGCAACTCAGGCATTGGCGTGGAGGGGAGAAGATGGCGGGATGCCCAAGGCTGGTTTAGCTATGAAATGCAGTCCCGTCCCAACGATCCTATCTGCCTGCGTGTAACGTATTGGAGCGCCGATCAGGGGCGCGCGTTCCGCATCCTAATCGACGGCACGGAGATCGCCAGAGAAAAACTGCTAGAGGATTTGCCCGCGCGCTATGTCGACAAGGAGTATACCGTCCCTGTGGAATTGACCCGGGGCAAGAGCGCAATCACCGTGCGTTTTCAGGCCGAGCCGAACAGCACAGCTGGCGGCGTTTTTGGAATTCGGGTGTTGACTGCCGCGCCGACGGCTTCCAAGGAGTTGTCACATTAAACCAAGAATAAAAACTCACCATCAAAAACATACTCTTGTGTCTAATAAGTGCCCGTTCCATCAACCAGTTCCTGAGGGGGGCGACCCCTTCAAGGCGGCTCGCGAATCTACCGGGGTGCTCCACACCGAGTTCCAAGGCCGTGCCGTGCCAATGATTCTCAGCCACGAGGGAGTCGTCGCCACAGCAAAAGATTGGCAACGTTTCAGCAGTGACGCCCCTGTGCGCGTCCCGATTCCCTCTGAGGAGGATGTGCGCACCGTGCGCCAGTATCCTCTCGAGGTGGATCTTCCGGAGCACCACGACTACCGTAAGACCATAGAGCCGTTCTTCAACCGCCCGAAGGACCCGCAAATGATCGCTGCCGTCGAGGCGGTGGTGGATAGCCTCATCGACGGGGGCCTCGCCAAGCCGGATTTGGAAATCGTGCACGATTTCGCCATTCCCCTGCAATCCCGCGCCTTGGCCATTCTCACAAACGCCCCCGAGGGCGACGCCGACCTCTGGATCAGCTGGGGAACGCATGTCTTCCGCGACAAGGAGGGAAAGTCGAAGGGGTTTTTCCTCGAGCACTATTGCGCCGAACTCCTCGACCGCGCCTTGGAAAATCCGCGTGATGACCTCTTCACCGCTCTCACCCGAATGGAAATTCAAGGCCGCCCGCTCACCCGCGAGGAGCAACTGGGTTATTTGAACATCGTCTTTGCCGGAGGCCGCGACACGATCATTCACACAATTACCGGTGTCATCGGCTTTTTTGGCGAACACCGCGATGCCCTGCTCGGTCTGCGCGAGCGACCCGACCTTTTCAACCTCGCCTCCGAAGAGTTCTTCCGCGTGCTTTCGCCAATCACCCACATCGGCCGCGTGCTGCCCGAAGAGACTGAAGTGGGCGGCCGCATTTACGCCGAAAACGAACGGGTTTCCCTATGCTGGGCCTCGGCTAACCGCGATGCCAAGGCATTCCCCGATCCTGACATGGTCAAGCTCGACCGCAAAATGCCTCGGGGCCCTCCACGCCCGCCTGATTACGCGAACCCTCATCGAAAAACTGGTAACCCGCCTCGATGGCATCCACATCCTCTCGACGAAACGCCATCAAGAGCACGAACCCGGCTTCGAGCGAATACACGGATATGATTTCCTCAGAGTTCGTTTCGAACCTCTTCGGACGACCCGTTGATTCTCCGAATAGTGACAAATCACCCTAAAAATCTATGAAACAACTTCTCACCCTGAGCGGCCTCACTGCACAAAATGACTTTTTTGCTCTAAGCTGGGCAATCCTCTAAATAAAAATGTCCCTTCGAGGCCTCCTTTTTTACGTCATTGGCGCAATGTTGTGGCTCACGACATCGCTTCAAGCCCATCCAAATTGGAAGGAGGCCTACTGCGTGGGCGTGATCGACGGCGAGTACATCTTGGATTGCAGCGTGAAGTTTGATGTGCCTCCCTACTACGCGGGGAAGCTCCCTCAAGCAGCGTCTATTAAGGAGCTTGATGACTTGATGTTCGCGCCAGATCGACTGGAAGCGGCTGCGGCCAAGGCCCGTGATCATTTTCAGCGCGAAGCCCGCGTTTACGCCGATGGCGTCCAAGTTCCGATGGAGCTTGTGAGCTTCCCAATGCCTGAAGAGGTCCGTGCCCAATCCACGAAACAAGGTGAGGATGAGCGCTACCCCGTACTCATGGACGCACGCTTCCGAGCCAAGATTCCCAGCGACACAGCCATTGTCGAACTCGTCTTTCCGAAAGAAATCGGCTCAGTGCTCACAAACCTGCGACGTGGAATGGACTCACGGGTCCTGATGTCCGTCCCAGCAGGGGAGAAAGGCATATTTAAAATCCGCGAGGTGCATTTCACTATCAGTGGTTTCTTGCTTGATGGTTTCGGGCA
>RFZT01000149.1 GCA_009920585.1 bacterium | reverse complement strand
ATGCCGCGCAGGCCATTGGCGACGCCCATTTGTGCTAGGTGCAACACTTGGTCGCGAGTAGTCAAGGGTACGCTCACAGCGTGCAGGGAGGCCTCATCCATGCTCGTGAGAACGGAGACTCCAAGAACGAGAGTTTTTGAGTCTTTAGCTGCACGGATCGATTCGCCAACCATTTCGGGACCACCACAAAGATGGATGGTTGTCATATCCACTCCCAATGCGACGGCGGAATGAACGGCTTCGCGGGCGGTATTCGGAATATCGTGAAATTTCAGGTCGAGAAAAACGCGGTTACCTCGAGATTGGATCTCGCGGACGATGGACGGACCTTCCGCTGTAAAAAGCTGGAGTCCGATCTTAAAAATACAACCCTGCCCAGAAAGCTGGTCTACTAACTTGAGGGCAGCTTTGGCATCGGGAGCGTCAACGGCGATGATGATTTTTTGTTTGGCGGCGGAAGGCATGGTTTCGAAATGATGCCGTGCATGACAATGGAGGGGGGTGGCAAAGTCAACCTCCCGCTAGGGACTATCGCGCTCCAGTCATTTTGCGGACTTCCCCGATTGAGGAATCCACTGAGAGGAGGCTTGCGAGATATTTGTCACGAGCGGGGAGGGTGTCTAGTTGATTGAGATTCGAGGGGGTTTCGAGGCGTGAAAAAAGGGCTCGGGACACCTTTGATTTAGGGACGCTTTTTTCACCAAAGCCGTTTGGCTTGTTGCTTGACCAAAATCGCACGTGCTCGACGCCATCTTTATTTTCTAAACCTAGAAATATCACAGAGTGCCCGCGTTCATTTTTTCCCACCGCGTCGCTCCAAAAGATCTTCAAGAAATCGCCTGGCTGGGCTTCCTCGAAGGAAGTGAAATTTCGACCAAGTCCGAGCTCATGAAATAAGCGAGCAGTTCCAGGGCCATTCGCGTTCCATCGACCCCATACACCAACACCGTCACCCATGCGTGCAGGCAATAACTTTTTCCAAGCCTCTGTACCGATACGGAGTGTTCCTCGAGATTGAAGGGCTTGCAGGGTTTTAAGAAAAACCAAATAGGTGGCACCCGAACAATAACTCGGATGAGCCTTTTCTGCCTGAATCCGGATACCTTCAGGCGTGATTGAGCTAGTTTCGAGTAGAGCATCGTGAGCGGAACGAGTCGTGGCATATCCACCGCCAGATGGCATGGCATGAACCTGCTCGAGCACAATCGCATTGAAATCGTTCGCGCGGAGAGTGACGGTAAGACAGAGAACAATAAAACAAAACGATTTCATTGGTTCTCAACAACGCGATTTTATCAATGTCCGCAAGACGCTTTTTACTTTTTATCCTGATCGCTCTGGTGGTCAGTTACGTCATTTTCTGGGGTAGGGGATGGATGGAAAAGCGTCCGCTGATGACCTCTGGTGGCCTTTACATCCCTTACACGATTCTCATTGAAGGGCCCCATTTCTTACAATCGGATCCGCACTGGGGAAAAGATCCGCTTGCATCAACTCGGGAATCGCTAGCGCAGTCGGGATGCGCGGTTGCGTCAGCGGCGATGGTGTTGGCTAGCTATGGAGTCAAAACGGATCCAGGTCACCTCAATGCCTTTCTTAAGAATACCGAAGGCGGGTTTACTCCAGATGGTTGGATTTATTGGGAGAAAGCCCCCCTTTTGGATCCCGTCTTAGCAGCTGAAATCCTGCCCCACTACGAGGATGCGCCATCGTACTTTTTGATGGATACGAACCTGCTGAAAGGAAATCCCGTCATCGTCCGGGTTCGCTATCCGAGCGGAAACACGCACTTTGTGCTTATCTGTGGAAAAAGTGGATATGAGTATCTCGTTCGTGATCCCGGTTCCGGTGGGATCAATGGGATTCATCTCCTCAGTGACTTTCCTGGTCCCGTGGAAGCGTTGCGCTTCTATAAAAAACCCAACTTTTAAAAAGCCATCAAACGATTTGAATTCGGAATGGTCTGAGCCCCAGCGTCCGAGTATAGTCCTTGGCATCGCTCATGCCCAAACCTTCTACCGTCACTAGCCAAGCCGAGTTGCTGGAATATTGTTTCGCCACTTGGCCGGATCTCAAAAAAAAGCAGATTCGTACCTGGCTCAAGTATCAAGCCATCACGGTGAATGGTCGTGCGATTTCGCAGTTCAATCACCCCTTACATCCTGGTGACGTCGTGGCGGTTCGCAATGACCGTTTCGCTTCGCCTCGCTCAGTGGTGGGATCTGGCATTCGAGTTTTTTTTGAAGATGCAGACATCATCGTTATCGATAAACCGCCGGATCTTTTGAGTATTGCCAGCGAGGCTGAGCAGGAAAAGACGGCCTACTTCCAGCTCACGGAGCATGTCCGACATGGCAATCCGATGTCGAAGGAGAGAGTCTGGATCGTTCACCGACTTGACCGTGAAACATCGGGGCTGATGATTTTTGCCAAGACTCCGGAGTCCAAAGAAATCCTTCAGTCTCGTTGGGATGATGCCGAGAAGCGATACGAGGCAGTTGTCGAAGGTCGCTTGCATGAGACACGCGGAATCTTCGAGTCCGACTTGGATGAGACGAATCCTTTTAAAGTTTTCAGCGTGGAACGGAATGAAAATACCCGCCATGCCGTTACGCACTTTCGGGTTTTAGCCACGACGGCCCACCGTTCCCTCGTCGAGCTCACTTTAGAAACGGGCCGCCGCCACCAAATTCGCGTTCAGCTTTCAGATGCTGGTTGCCCAATCATTGGGGATAAAAAATACGGGGCTGTGAGCAATCCCGCGAAGCGTCTCGGCCTGCACTCGAGTTCGCTCCGCTTTCCCCATCCAGTTACCGGCAAGGACATGGTTTTTGCGTGCCCTCTTCCGAAGGAACTCGCGCGGTTGGTTTAGCCGGATCCTCAAAATTACTTTGCTATCGAGATGCAGACCTTTTCATCATTCCAGCATTGAAAAAGGTCACGATTTTTACGGATGGTGGGTGTTTGGGGAATCCCGGCCCTGGTGGCTGGGCGGCGATTCTGCGATACGGTAAACACGAACGCGCCATTTCCGGCGGCGAGCCTGCGACAACGAATAACCGAATGGAACTCAGTGCCGCTATCGCTGCTCTTCAGTTGCTCACGGAGCCCTGCGAGGTTCTCATTTACACGGACTCCCAATATCTCCGAAAAGGCATCACGGAGTGGATTCACTCTTGGCGAGTGAAAGGTTGGGTCACGAGCACCCGTAAGCCCGTCAAAAATGCAGACCTCTGGCGGGAACTCGATGCGAGTGCCAAACTCCACCGCATGGAATGGAAGTGGCTCAAGGGGCATGCCGGTCATCCCGAAAATGAACGTTGCGATGCCTTAGCTGGCGGAGAAATGGAAAAAATCCAAAAATCCCACACTCGAGAACAGCTTTCCGCCTTTCTGAAAGAGTTCAAAAAGAGCGATGGCGATTTGTTCGACTCGTAGCTCCCCGCCCGCTCTAGGAAAAATAGGTATGGGTGTATCGCCGAGACCGGATTACAAGTTCATACGTTATGAATGATTTTCCAAACTCATCAGCCAAGTTCCTCGTTCCAATAGCGATTCTTCTCGTGGCAGCTTTTGCCATTTTCTCCGCTATGACGGTGATCGTGCAGAGTGGCAATGTGGGTGTGATCACGACACTCGGTGCAGTTCAGCCAAACGCTCTTCCCGAGGGCTTTCACTTTAAGAAGCCATTCATTGACTCCGTTCAGCAGATCGATATCCGGCTCACAGCCAGTCATGCACAAGCTACGGCCGCCTCGAAGGATCTTCAATCTGTCACCACTCAAGTCACGATGCAGTATTCACTCAACGGCGCTTTGGCTCCGCAGATTTATCAACGGATCGGATTGCTGAGCAAGGTTTCGGCGTCGCTTGTTGAACCAGCCATTCAAGAATGCGTGAAAGGTGTCACGGCCAAATTCACAGCGGAAGAACTCGTGACCAAACGAGAGTTGGTGAAACAACAAATTCAAGATGCGCTCAGTCATTTCATCAACAATACACTTCGCGAGAAAGGACTCGAAAATGCAGTGAATATTGCGAATCTCGCGATCACGGATTTCAACTTCTCACCGGAATTCAATCGTGCGATCGAAGCCAAAGTGAAGGCGGAGCAAATGGCCCTTCAGGCAAAAAACGAAAAAATTATGCGCGTCACCCAGGCTGAAGCCAGTGCGGAGGAACGTAAGCTTGCGGCTTCGGCTGAGGCTTTTTCGACAGAAGTCCAGTCCAAGGCCCGTGCGGATGCAATCCAACGCGAAGCACTCGCTCTCAAACAAAGCCCCGAGATTATCCAACTTCGCTCCATCGAAAAATGGGACGGTGTCCTTCCTCGTATTAGCGGTGGTGGTGTGGTTCCGTTTTTAAATGTCGGCGATATGCAGGGAAATTCCTCCTCGGGATCAACTCCGGTCGTCACGCCTCAGCGATAGGTTGAATTAGGCTTCGCCGTAAACCTTTGCTCAGCGGTGGCCGAAGATCGAGGAACCTATGCGAACGATTGTTGCTCCTTCTTCGATAGCCACCTCAAAGTCTCCGCTCATACCCATGGACAGTTCCGGCAAAGGGTGCTGTGTTTTGCTTGCCAACTCATCACGCAACTTGCGAAGTGCCGAAAAGACCGGTCGAGCGTTCTCCGGATCCTCACTGTAAGGGGCCATGGTCATGAGGCCTTTGACGCATAGGTTCGGGAGCGACAAGAGGTCTTCCAGATTTTGGCGGAGGGCATCTGGCGAAAATCCGAATTTCGAGGCTTCGCCAGAGACGTTGGTTTCTAGGAGGACGCTGGCAGTGAGCCCCATTTCTCCAGCGATGCGGTTTATTTGAATAGCCAGCTCGGGGTTGTCCACCCCATGAATGAGCTCGAATGCGGGAAGGGCCTTGCGAATTTTGTTGCTTTGGAGGTGGCCTATGAAGTGCCACTCAGCCTCGGCGGGAAGTTCTAGGATTTTCGGCAACGCATCTTGGACACGATTCTCGCCAAAGACACGCTGACCGACTTCCCAAGCTTCACGGATCACAGAGGGCGGATAGGTCTTTGAAACAGCAACAAGTCGGATATCTGAAACCTGACGGCCAACGCGATCAGCAGCAGACTTCATCCTGGATCGGATGGCGATGAGGTTGTCTGAAATTATGGACATAGGTGTGCTTCGGTATTCATATAAATGCTTACTACCCGTCGAAATCCCATTCGACTATAGTTGATTCTAATCAAATCAATCCCATATGCGCCCTGAAAAATTCACTATTAAACTTCGCGAGGCTCTTAATGGAACTCTAGAGCTCGCCTCGAAAAACGACAATCCAGAGATGACCTGTGAGCACTTCCTTCTGGTTCTTTTGGAACAACCGGATGGTCTCACCAAGCCCCTGTTGGAAAAGATGGGCGTTTCTATACCTGCCTTGGAAGCGCGTTTACGGGATGCCGTCAGCGCATATCCACGTGTCAGTGGGGCAGCTCAGCCTCATTTATCGCGTGAGTTAAATAAGGTGCTCGATGGCGCGGAGGGCGAGATGACAAAGCTCAAGGATGAGTTTGTGAGTGTGGAACATTTTCTTTTGGCCCTCTTGGCTTCGAATTCCAGTGCGGCAAAGATGCTCAAGGAAAGCGGAGTTACCCAGGAGCGTTTGATGTCGGCACTGGCGTCAGTGCGAGGAAATCAGCGCGTCACCGATGCGGATCCCGAAGGAAAATACCAGACACTCGAGAAATATGGTCGAGATCTCACTGCGCTTGCCAAAAAAGGCAAGATTGACCCGGTGATCGGTCGGGATGAGGAAATCCGACGCACGATGCAAGTCCTCTCCCGTCGAACCAAAAACAACCCCGTTCTTATTGGTGAGCCGGGCGTGGGCAAGACCGCCATCGTTGAGGGGCTCGCTCGCCGAATCGTAAGTGGTGATGTACCAGAGTCTCTAAAAAACAAACGTCTCATAGCTATGGATATTGGTTCCATGGTCGCCGGGGCTAAGTTTCGAGGTGAGTTTGAGGACCGTCTCAAAGCCTTCCTTAAGGAGGTCACCTCAAGTGAGGGAGAGGTCATTCTTTTCATTGATGAGCTCCACACCATTGTCGGAGCTGGTGCAGCCGAGGGATCGATGGACGCCTCTAATCTTCTGAAGCCGCAACTTGCCCGAGGTGAGTTGCGCACAATCGGTGCCACCACTTTGGATGAGTACCGGAAATACATTGAGAAAGATGCTGCCCTTGAGCGCCGCTTCCAGCCTGTGATGGTCGGTGAGCCCAGCGTGGAGGACACGATAGCGATTCTGCGTGGTCTCAAGGAGCGCTACGAGGT
>RFZT01000148.1 GCA_009920585.1 bacterium | reverse complement strand
TTCGTAGTCCGCGCCGCTGCCTTCGCCGTCGAGCTTGAAGGAATTTGTTTCGCCTGTGGTCGGGTCGTGCCAGCGGGTTGTCGCGCTTCCGTATTTGGTGCGCTGTGAGAATTGCCCGCTGTAGCTGGCGACCTCCCCTTTGGTGATCGTCGGTCCGGGGATGAGTGCGCCGGTGATGCTTGCGCCTGTGGATCGCGGTAGGAAGAGCAGGCGCCCGAATGTGGGTTTCATGAGCGCCTCATAATCGCGGGCGAGGCGCGTGAGGAGGTTCATGTTGCTCTCGTTGGTTTGGTCAAGGTGGGGAATCGTGACGGCGTAGTATTGCGGCGCGATGCCGGGGATGAGGCCGCACTCGGCAGCGATATTGGTGACGAGCTGGCCCAGCGTGATGTCGTCGAACGAGCGAGTCTTGCGGCTTTGGAAGGGTGAAAATCCGCCCGCCGCTGCGAATGGCGCGGCTTTGCCTGATAGGCTCATGCGTTCGGGGAAACCGGAGAGGGAAATTTGATCGATCACGAATTTGCCTTTGTCCACCGTGTTGCCCTCGTAGCCGATGGCGATGCTTAAAATTTCGCCCTCGGAGGGGATGGGGAGTTTGCCGTCGTGGTTGGAAAGTTCGATGGAGACCGTGTCGGCCTGTTCGGTCGAGTTGTCCGTTATTGTGAGGCTGGCGAGGCGCTGGGCGTAGGTTTTTGTGAGGTCGCCGCCTGTGCCGGTGATTCTGAAGTCGGGCTTCATGGCCTACGAGAAAAGGCTGACCGTTTCTTTTGCCTTTGGCGCTTCGATGATTGGCAGGACGATATATATGCCAGCGGGCAGATATGGGCCTTGTTCAGCCAGGCGAAGCGAGCGGTTGACCTCGAGGACGGTCTCGACCTGTTGGCCGTAGGTGCTGCCGTAATGCCGATGGCAGATTTCGTCGAGCATATCGCCCTGTTTTGTTTGATAAACGTTCATTGGAGCGATCCTAAGAGCCCGGATGTGCTGACGTTGAATGGTCCAATTTTCAAAGAAATCTTGTCGTATTTTTTGAGCGCGATTTGGAAACCGATTTTGCGGGGTTGGCCGTTGCTCCAGAAAATCTCTTGCGCTTCGTTTATTGCCTCGATGACCCACAGCCCAAAGAAAAATCCGGTCCCTGTGACAAGAGGCAATGGGATTCCGCGAGCTGCTTGGATGCGCATTTGCGACATTTGACCAAGCCCGCCTTTGTATTCCGGGAGGATCGTTCCTTGCAGGCTGATGGTCTCGGAGTCGTAGCCACAATACTGCATGAGCGGGGCTTGGCCGAATCGCTCCACCTCCTCCCACTTATAGGAGCTTTGCCGCTCCAACTGCTGATATGCGGCAGTCGAAATCGAGAACCGGAAAGAGCCAAGAGCGAGCATGGTGTCGTTAGCCATGGTTTAGTCGTAGAGTGCTCCGCCGGCGAGGGCGGCTTGGCGTCCATCGAGGCGAGCGAGAACAAGGTCGGCAAGCGTGCGCTCGTTCATGCCGGGCGAGGCCGTGATGTTGATGGTGATGGTGCGGTTGTCGTTGCTCACGTTTCCTCCTGCGCGGTGATTGGGGATGATCGAGCCGGAGGATGAGGGCGAGAAGATTTCGGGGCCACGCTCTCCGACGAGGTAGTTTTTTCCAGAATAGACGGGGCCGCCTGCTGCGCGTGCTCCTGCAATAGGTGCTGGTGAGTCACCTCCGGTAAAAACGCCTTTGATTGAGCTTCCGAGGCCAACGAATTTATCTCGCACCCATGAGAACCACGCGCCGATCTTGCCTGTGAGCCGGTCAAATGATCCTGCGATGCTGTCGTATATGCTGACGCCAAAGTTAGAGATTGCGATATTGGTATCAGTGACCCATTTACCGACAACGCCACCTATGTTGGCAATAAAGCCAGTTGTTGCTGTCCACGCCTCGTTGAGTGCCCATGCGTAAACGTCCCAATTTTCGGAAACCTCTTTTACGGCATTTCCGAGGGCGACAACGCCAGCGGCGACCACAGCGACCGTGCCGATGATTGGCAAGAGGGCGGCGCTTCCGCCTGCTGCGGCTGCGGCCATGCCCCAGAGTCCTGTCGTGAGTGAGATGACGTTTGGTGTAGCAATCACAATAGATGCGCCAAGCGAGACCACAGCGGCGATTGCTGGCGCAAAGGCAACGGCGGCGATTCCGGTCAGCACGGCTTTGACGCCTCCGACCGATTCGATGAACGGCCAAGCGGCTTTGCCCATTTCGACCAGGCTCTTTGCCATGTCGCGGATCTGTGTGCCTATGATCGGGCCGTTAGTTTTGAGCCAGTTTCCAAATTCTTGTGCCACGTTTTTGATGTTGGGCGCGTTTTCACGGATGAATGAGCCGAGAGAGGTCATCAAATCGGTAATGACTGGCAGGATTTCGCGCCCGATGATGTTGCGAGCACCTTCGAGGGCGAGGTTGAATTGCCCCATGGCCTCATCGAACGCATCGCCCATGGTCATGTCGGAATTGCTTAAAAGATATCCCGCATCGTTGGCGGCTTGCGCGTAGGCTTGGAGCCCGTCTTTTCCAAGGTTGAGGAGGTTCGGGATTTTGCGCCCGGCTTTGCCGAATATTTCAGTGGCGAGTTTTGCCTTGTTGACGCTGCCTGTGTATTTTGAAAAGGCCTGTGAGATGGTGGCGAACTGCGAAGCCGTGTCCATCTTTTGGAGCTTGCCGATGTTTAGACCAAGCTCGCTGAGTGCTTCGCCCGTCTTGTTGCCATCCTCGCCAGCATCCACAAGGCGAATGTTCATTTCAGAAAGCGCCTTGTCAGCCATCTCTGCGGAGGCTCCGACTTGGCTTGCGGCGTAGCGCACGGAGAGGAGGAAATTCGTATCAGTTCCGAGGGTCGCTGCGCCTTCCGCTGCGGAGTCGGCGAAATTACCGAAGCCGGTTCCGAGTTTCCACACAGCTGCGCTTGCCGCTGCTGCGGCTACGCCGATGGCCACGAATCCGCCTGCGGTGCGCTTGAGAACGGTCTGAAAATTGTCTCCGATGGGTTTGATCTTGCCCCACGAGTCCATGACTTTGCGGGTGGAGTCGGCTTTGCGTTGTAGTTTGGCGAGTTCTTTGCCGAGGGTGACGGTATCTGCACCGGAGGCTTTCATTGCCGCGCCGATCTCCTTCATGCGAGATTTTAGCTGCGACATCGAAGTGCCGAGAATCTTCGTGTTGCCCGTGACCGCTGCAAACGACGATTTCAGCGAGCCAGCAACGGCCCCGCCGATCTCGATGGTTGCTTTGAATTTTTTATCGTTCGCCATTTTATTTAGGGAGTTTGCCGCACCATTCTACAAGCTCTTCGGCTGTCATTGCGCTGATCTCTGCGAGGCTCCACCCGGTGTGGCTGGCCAGTGCGAGAGTGCCGCGCATGGCGTCCTCCCGCGTTATTCTAAAAAACCTGAAAAGGCTTTCTGGAGCTTCTTGTAATCACCGAGGTCGAGGTCGCGAATTTCGGCAGGCGTGACCATGCAGAGGTTGGCAAATGTCAGGATTTCCGTGTCTTTGTCGCTACCGCCCTTGCTCCCCTCCTCTGCTGCGAGGAGGTCGCCCACCTTTGGCCTGCGGAGGGTGAGGCGCCGGCATTCGACGCCTTCGATCTTGATCGGGAAATCAAGGTCGATTTCCACGGTGGATTTTTTGGCAGCCATGCTTTAAATGCCGAGTGCGTTGCGTTGTGCCGCGAGGCGGTCGGTTCCGTTCACGACTCGGATCATGTTTGGGATGTCGATCTCGTTGATGGTTCGTCCGGCTTGCGTGTATTTGTAAGAGCGGAGGTCCATTGCAAATTTTAGAGTTGATTTCTCGCCAGCCTTCCAAGCTCCTGGTTCCACCGTGCGGATGGTTCCCGTCATGTAGACGACAACGGGCGTCACTGAACCATCGAGGCTTTCGAGAGCGCCACGGGCCACGAGTGGCACGGTCTGGCCTTGTCCGACTCCCCAGAGGTTGAGGACATTTTCCTCGTAGCCTGAAAGCGTGAAGGAGGCTTCCATTTTCTCCTGTCCCATTTCCACAGCCACGGAGGCATCCATGCCGCCAGCGCGGAAATCTTCGACCACGAGGCCGAGGGTGGGGAGTTGCAGTTCGTCGCAGACGCCCGCGAAGCCGCGCCCGTCAACGTAGAGGTTGAAATTTTTGAGGATGTTCGATGCGGTTGCCATGGTCGGATTTTAGTTGAGGATTTCGGTGAGGTATTCGTTGGTTAGCTCGCCACGGAAAGTGATGTGCTCGGCTGGATAAGGCGGCGTGAAATCGAAGTTGAAATAAACTTTGCCGAGCTGGATGTTCGCCGGGGTGTTTAGATCGGGATCGGCCCAGCATTTGCCCCCAAGGATTGCGCCTTGGTTCTTGAGGCTGGCGAGGTAGGCGTTGACGCTTTCCGTGACATCTTCGAGGTAGGTCTTGCTGATGAGGCGATCCACTGCCCATAGGTGAGCGCGTTGGAGGCTGTCGAAAATCAAATCCGCTGTGCGGCGGACATTCACGAATTGGTATTTTGTATCAGTGCTGCCTGTTTGATTTCCCCAGAGGCGGAATCCACCGGAGCGGATGAATGTTGCGACATTCCCCATGTTGAGCACATTGGCCAGGGATGACGTATCGCCGAGGACGAAATCCACCGGCTTATCAATTTTCTCGATTCCAAAAACTTCGTTGTTCGATGGCGACCACCAAAACCCGCGCTCGTTGTCTATACGAGCCATGACACCGGCCACATAAGGGGCCGGGTCCTCACCGCTGTTTACTGCTGGCCAGAGGCCGTAAACTCGGTCGTTGCCGTTTGCTGTGACCCATGCAGATGCCTCCGTGGAGGTGTCTAATTGGGAAACTTGAGAAACAAGTCCAGCGACAGCAACGGCGCGGAGCGCTGAGGCAACGGCTTTTACGTCATCGATTATATTTACCGAATAAGCGCCTTCGGCAACGATGAGGCGTGGTGTGACATTGAGTTCTGATTGCGCTTTGCGCAGGGCGTGAACCCCTGTGAGGAGGCTTGCGCTTCCAGGGACATCGGATGCGGAAGCAACCCGCACGACGACGACCACTGCACCTGTTTGTTTATAAATAGCTTCAATGGCCTTACCGAGATAGCTGGTTGCGCCCAGTTTGGTCGAGACTCCCGTGGGAGATGTGACAAGGACGGGCGTGTTTAACGGGAAATCTGCATGTGTTGTGCCTGAGCCGACGAGGCCAATGACGCTCGATGAGAGGGTTTTGATCGGGCGTGGCCCGCCTGTGATTTCTTGAACTTCGACGCCGTGTAAATATTGTGGCATGGGTTTTTAATGGGTTGCGGTTTCGTGTGTGAGTGTGCGTGGATCGCGTGTGGGTGTCTTCTGCGGTGAGTTCCTTAGATTTTGATGCAGTAGAGGAGGGCGATGTTTTTTGGACGAGTTTCAGAACTTGCGCCAGTTGATGCGTCACCAGTTGCAGTGTTGTCCGTTACAGTTACTCCGTTTTCAGTGTTTGAAATTGTTGATGAAGACACCAGACCTAAAGAGCCGTCACCGTTTGGGGTTGTTTTTGAATAGCCATGCGAGTGAGATTTAAGAGCATCCGCCTGCTTTGTTCCAAAAGTTCCCGATGCCGTGTTGTCTGAATTTGTTCCGCTTCCGCGAATAAAATATCCGCGCAGGTCGGGGAGTGGGAGGCGTTTGTTAGCTGCAAAATCGGCTGACGCTGATGTCCCTCGTGATGATGTGACGCCTGTGCTGGTGAGGATTGGCAGGAGGGTGTTGCTCCAATTTGTCCAGAGCACTGCAAAGAGATCGGAGTAAATTGCGCTTGAAAAATTGGATCCACTTGATGCATTGCCAATCGTTTGGCCGTTGGCAGCGAGCCAACCGCTCGGCGCGTTGGTCATAGCAAATTGCATGACGGCTCCAGGCGGAACAAATAGGGCGCTCGCGCTGGCGAGGCTCGCAGGTGTCACGGCGCGGGTCGAGTCTGTCCCTGCCTGCGTTTCAGCGTTATCTGCAAGTTCGACGATCCCTGCACGTGCGTCGGTGGCCGTGCGGCTTGCCAGTGATGCAGGCGTGACTGCGCGGGTCGAGTCTGTCCCTGTTTGCGTTTCCGTGTTTGTGGCGAGTTCGACGAGGCCTGATCGCGTATCGTTTGCCGTGAGAGAAGCCAGCGATGCAGGTGTGACAGCTTTTGTGGCATCCGTGCCAGTTTGGGTTTCTGTGTTGGTTGCCAGCTCCACGATGCCAGCCCGTGCGTCTGTGGCTGTGCGGCTCGTCAGCGATGCAGGCGTCACAGCTTTTGATGTGTCCGTGCCGGTTTGCGTTTCCGTATTTGTAGCGAGTTCGA
>RFZT01000147.1 GCA_009920585.1 bacterium | reverse complement strand
TCCAGATCGGCGCGGGTGATGGGTTGGCGATAAGCGATGATGGCAAGGGTTTCCATCGCCGGAGCACTGAGGCGGGCCTGACGATTTTCAGGAAAAAGTTGGCGCAACCAGGGCGAGAAGTCGGCCTTCGTGACGAGTTGCCATCCGGCGGCGCTTTCACGGACTTCAAACGAGCGTCCGGTGTCGGCATATTCTTTCTCCAGTTCTTGAATAGCCTCCTCCAGTTGCTCTCGCTTGACCTTGGCATAGCAGGCGATGGATGGGTTGTCCTTCGCTGTGTCGGCCGCGCCTTTGAAAATGGAGGCCAGTTCCTTAGCGGAAATGGGTTTTTGCGAAGCAAAAAGGAGGGACTCAACGATGCGGTGCAGTGGGAATGCGGGTTCGTCGCTCATGGGAAAGTGGGTTCTTCGATGCCGATGCGGTCGATCCAGATCTCTGCGCACATGAATTCTTGGCGGACCCGCAGTTGCTTGAGGCGGATTAATTCCAGCATGGCAAGGAAGGTGACCACGATTTCAGTGCGTCCGGCGGCATCAGCAAAAAGTTCTTCGAAGCGGATAGGAACTCCGCTCGATGTGAGACGCAAGACGTGGTCGATCTTGTCGGAGACGGTGAAATTTTCTGCAAAAATCTCGCGGAGGTCTTCCGGCTTTTTCTCCAGCCTTTTTAGGATTTTTTGAAAAGCGTGGATGAGGTCAAAAATCCCAACCTCATCGACAAGAAGGTTCTCAGATGGCGCCAGATCTGGCGTCACAGGCACGCGGGCGAAGAGGTTTTCCTGCATCGCTTCCTGATCCCTCATTAGCGATGCGGCTTCTTTGAATTTTTTATACTCGATCAGTTGGCGGATGAGTTCCCAGCGGGGATCATCCTCTTCCGCGTCCTCTTCGGCCATCTGCTGCTCTACGGGCAACAGGGTGCGACTTTTGATGTAGAGGAGATTCGCCGCCATGACGATAAACTCCCCAGCGAGATCGATATTTAAAACCTGAAAGGCATCAAGGTAGCTGAGGTATTGTTTGGTGATCCGCTCGATCGAAATATCGTAGATGTCTACCTCATCGCGTTTGATGAGGTAGAGCAGCAAGTCGAGCGGACCTTCAAAAACCTCAAGCTTGACCTTGTAGTCTTCCACTGGGCATTAGGGGCGCGCGAATCCGCGCTTGACCGCTTCGCGCTTCTGCTGCGTGCGATGTTTGTCGTGATCCTTTTTGCGGGTCTTGAGCTTGCTGATTTGGCGGGAAAGTTTGTCGACCACTTTATCGATGGCCACATAGAGATCGGCCTCGGCATCTTCCGCATGGATATCAGGTCCCGCGAGAGCGAGGTGGACTTTCACGCAGTAGGGCTTTTTCCTGTCGTGATTGTGGAGCAAAACAATGTGCGCGGCGATGAGTTGTTCGCCATGACCTTCAAGGTGGCTGATTTTTTCGGCCACAAATTCATAGATGGCACCAGTGAGGGTTAGGTTACGCGGTGTGATGTGTATCTGCATGTCTATACAATGAGCCCGCAAGCGGCTTCTTTCCAGCAAAAATCCATTATTCGGCGTGCGCCGGGCCGTTCATATCGAGGAGTTCGAGGATTTTTTTGTAGGCAATCTCGGTGTTTGCATTGGGTTGGAAAGGATCGACCATGTCGTGGGGAATTTTCAGTTCGGCTGGAAATTCTTCGATCGTGACGGGAACCGAGTTGGTCTTGGCTAGAGTTGCTGCGATTTTTTTTGTGAGCGGGTTGTTTGCAGCAGCATCCGTCGCTGTGATGAGGAAGTGGATTTTCCCTGCCTGCAGGGGCAGGTCGGTGAGGTTTTCGCGAACGCTTCGGGAAAGCTGGATCGTGCTCGCCATGCACCGGGTGCCGAATCTCGGATACGCATACTTCGGGCCTGCGAGGTTTTCTTTTTTTTCGGAGTCCCACCATTGATAAAAATTCGGAATCACTGAGAGCACAGCAGCCCCAGCATCGATAAAGGGAGCTGGCACGCCGTCCAAACTAAAAAATGGAGCGATGAGCACCATCTCGCTCACTCCGTCACGATGCTGTGCCATCCAGGTACCGGCAACCGCGCTGCCGGATAGACCCACTAGACTCACTCGATCTCCGAGGCCAGCGGCGATGTCCAATCCCACAGCCGCTTGATCGAGGAGATCCTGACCGCTTTGGTTTCCTTGGACAGAGTTGAGCACATCGGCAAATCCCGCATAGCGGGCTCGAGGGATGATGACATTGGCTCCTTGGGCATGGAGGATGCGGGCGAGTGGCAGGAATTGCTCTGGGCAATTGGTGAGGCCGTGCAAGAGCACAAACGCGCGCGGAGTTCTTTTACCGTGGTCCAACATCCGACTAGCCCCTTCTGGACTGAGTGGAAGGGTTGATTCCGTGCGACGAAGGTTTTCAAAAAGCGCCTTCGCTTGCTCGAAACTTTCGGCGGGATGGGGTGTGGAATGGAAGTCCGGGATACGCAAAAGCAGCACGGCGCCGATCACGAGGGGCAATGCGAGGGCAAAGAGGAGAGTTCGTTTTTTTCTCATTGGCGAAATTTCGGCGGCCACGTTCTAGCCCACTTTGAGCCCGCAAGAAATCCGAGTCCCATTACGATCATGAAAAGCGAAAGGAATTGTCCCCTTGTGAGTCCTGCGGTCAGCGGTGCGTCGGGTTCCCGAAACATCTCACCCACGATACGGAGCAGGGCATAAGTTAGAAAAAACACGCCTGTCAGGACGCCGTTTGGTAGGCGGAATCGGGTGCGAAGAATCCACATCAATGCAAAGAGCAATCCGCCCTCGAGGATGCCTTCATAGATTTGAGAGGGATGGCGGGGCGGCAGGACTTCACCCAGAATGCGATGCAGTTCCGACGAACCGCCCACGTGATCGAGTGCGGCGCCAATCGTGTTCCATTCGGGATTAATCTCGCTGGCTTGCGTGATGATCGACCGAGCTGTTTCCGGTGGAGCGTAGTAGAGTTCTTTTGGGAATTGCACCGCCCACGGAACGGTCGTTGGCCTGCCGTAGAGTTCGCCGTTGATGAAGTTCGCGCATCTCCCGAGAAAAAGTCCGACGGGCGTTGATACGACAATACTATCGCCCACATTCAACCACGGGATTTTTTTTCGTCTGGCATAGATGAAAGTGAATATCGCAACGCCGAGGATCCCTCCATGGCTGGACATGCCGCCATCCCAGAACTTGAAAAAAATCAACGGATCTTGGCTGAAGTTGGTCCAATCGTAGAAAAGCATGTATCCGAGACGGCCGCCCAAGATGACGCCGAAGAGGGCCGTTCCGGTGATGAAGTCTCCCACTTCCGAAGGCCGAATATCGGAATATCCCTTGCGAGCCAGATGAACGAAGAGGCCGTATGCCGCCGCAAAGGCTAAGACATAGGCAAGGCCATACCAACGCAAGCCGATGCCATTTCCAAATTCAACGAGGAACGGACTTAAATCATGGATGTAATACGCGAGCACGAGGCAGGCAGTATTCCCTTAACGGTGGAGATTTTCCACGCCGAAATCCATCGGACTCATTTTCCCGTCAGGGAAAGAAGCGTCCGTAATGTGTCTGCAACGAAAAGCGGTGTTCGAGGCTTACTTTTTTTGGTTCAGCTTGATCGCCGTTTTGCCCGTCGCCGGTTTGGATGCAGGATAGGCTTCGGCGCCAGGTTCCTTCACTTCCACGAGAAGCTTTTTAACGATATCAAGCGTGGAAAGGCCTTCCGAGTCCGCTGCAAAATTCGTCATAATTCTGTGGCGTAACACCGGAGGCGCCGCTCGGCGAATATCCGCACAGCTCACATGGAGCCGACCCTCTAGAATGGCGGTCGCCTTGGCTGCTAGAATCAAGCATTGGCCGGCTCGAGGACCCGCGCCGGTTGATATGTAGGTTTTCGTGAGTTCTGGCGCATTGGGATTTCCTGGCCGAGTGGAGCCTACGAGTTTGGTGACATATTTGATCACATGGTCCGAGACGGGAACTTTTCGCACAACGGCTTGAAGTTGGAGAACGTCTTCTTGAGTCAAAACGGGTTGAGGTTGCACGCGAACGCCAGCAGTGGTCGCGCGAAGAATTTCTTCCTCTTCCTCGGGTAGTGGATAATCGACCCAAATATTGAACATGAAGCGATCGAGTTGGGCTTCGGGGAGGGGATAGGTGCCCTCTTGCTCTACGGGGTTTTGAGTCGCTAATACAAAGAACGGTTCAGCCAGTTTGTAGGAGGTGTTTCCTGCCGTGACCATTTTTTCCTGCATAGCTTCCAGCAAGGCGGCTTGAGTTTTTGGCGGGGTTCGATTGATTTCGTCAGCAAGGAGAAGGTTGCAAAAAATCGGCCCTTTGATGAAACGAAACTCCTTTTCCCCTGTGGATTTATTTGTTTCGAGCACATCGGTGCCGATAATATCGCCCGGCATCAGGTCGGGGGTGAATTGAACGCGTTTAAAGTTGAGGTTAAGGACCTCGGAAATCGTTTTGACCGTTAATGTCTTGGCCATTCCCGGCAACCCGATGAGCAGGGCATGGCCATTAGCTAGAATGCACATCAGAATTTGATCCAATACGTCCTTCTGACCCACAATCACCTTGCCGACTTCTGCGCGAATCCGCTCGGTGAGGACCTTCATTTTTTCAACCAAGGCTAATTCATTTTCATTGGTGTTCACTGCCGTTTCCGCAGGCGCAGCAGTTGCTGGCTCATCGGCGATTTCATTCTGAAAAATGAAGCTGGTTAGGCCAACGGTGACTACATCCCCAGGTTGGAGAGCCGCGCTTTCAACTGGGGCGCTGTTAAGCTCGGTGCCGTTCGCACTGCCAAGGTCTAAAAGCCACCAGTGACCCTCATGGAAACGGAGTTCTGCGTGATTGGAAGATGAAGCTAAGTCATCAAGCAGGATGTGAGCTTCGGGATTGCGTCCGATCGTGATGGATTCGCTGTTTAGGTCTCTCCGTTGCCCTGCATAAGAACCCGCTGTAAATTCGATATAGGCCATAATGTGTTTTTGGTGAAGTTACTTAGTGATATCCAAGTCTCCGAGATCTTTTAGTTCATCGGCGACACGAATCCCGCACAAGGATTTGGTAAATGTGTATTTTGGGGGAGCGACAAGGACGGGTTTGACCCACGTGGGATAGAGATCGCGAGCACGAACGACCTGCCATCCGACACCGACATCTTTAAAGGTAAATAATTTGTATGTCCGCTTGAAGTCTTCACGGAAGAATTCACCAGGTTTATATTCGGCCATAAGGTCCGATTTTTTTTCCCGCATGAACGTGCAAATCAAAGCAGC
Source organism: bacterium (assembly GCA_009920585.1). GTDB lineage: Bacteria > Verrucomicrobiota > Verrucomicrobiia > Chthoniobacterales > Terrimicrobiaceae > UBA967. Next base: position 1,064 of record RFZT01000147.1, on the reverse strand, counting down.
TGGACTCCCGCGACCGGTCTGTCCCTCGACTCTGTTGATGATTTTTTTAGGGTAAAAGGGCTCGGACTTCAGAAGGGTTTCCTCGATCTTTTTTAGATCCTCTTCCGTGAGCGTGTTCTCTTCCTTGCTTAAAGTGACGCCATCGAAAAAAGCGTCATCATAAATCACAACGAGATCGTATTTGCCTGGTGGCAGGCCCGTGAATTGAAACTCATTGCGAGTGCTCCCTGTGATCGCACCCATATAAACTTTTTCTTGGGATGCAGACGGGATCGCAAGTATCTGCTCGATGGGTTTAGCGGGTTCGGTGATGCGTCCTTTAAAGCCACCAGCGCACGCGGGGTCTGGTGTTGTGTAGAGGCGAGTTCGCTCTGGAGGCTCATTGCCGAAAAGGGCAGAAATACTGACGATCGCTAAGAGGCAAAAAGAAGGAATGAGTCGCATGTGAGTGGTCTATTTACCGGCAAGAAAAGCTTCCAATTCGGCTGATACGGGATGGTATTTCAAACGCGCGTTCAGTTTTTCAATCAGTTCGCGGACGGAATCGCGGGATTCTTTGGAGTCTTTCACGCATTTGATGAGCAAAGAGGCAGCATTGGGTAGGAAGCTCGAGGCATCGATCTCGCGGCAGTAGGCTTCCAGCATCGCGCGCGCCCGTTTCGGGTCGCCGGATTTCAAGTAAAATTCCGATTCGCGGAGAATGTAATCGCTACTGATTTTAGCGAGAGGAAATGATCTTTCCCAGGAGCGAAGAGTTTGTTGCGCTTCGATCAAGTAATCACCTTGAATCAAGGTGCGCGCATTTTCCGCAAAGGAGACTTCTTGGAGGGCTGCGGATTTTTGCTTCGCGGGATCGTTGGCTGCACCTGACATGGGCTTGATGGCAGGGGTCGCGTTTCTTCGTGCACGAATCCGGTTTTCAATATCACCGTAATAAGCGGTTGCCTTATTGAGGTCGCCTTCCATGAAGGCGATGTCGCCTAGTCGGATATAGGCTACATCTGAAATTTCTGTTTTTTTAGGGGTGAGGGCGGCTAGGAGGTTGGTCGCTTTCGTTTTGTCGT
>RFZT01000146.1 GCA_009920585.1 bacterium | reverse complement strand
CATCTTTGCCAGCGTCGTCTTTCCAGTCTGTCTAGCTCCGAGCAACACCACGGCAGGAAACTGCTTCAGCGCCCGTTCGATCTTGTGCTCTAAATTTCTTCGAATCACCCCTAGCTATATGCATGCATTTTTCGTCTTCTGCAAACGAAAAATGCATGTCTATTTGCCTTTTTGTCTGTTGTATTTATTATCCAAACTACTAGCAGTAAAAATGATGAATTACATCCATCAACCAAATTGTCTTGCCCTCGCGCCAGATTGTCTATCAGACCCCAGATACAGCGCGCCCTCTCCCCAAAAAGGAGCATTATGCAGCGAATCCGTGGCACGTTAGATTGGCTTTTTGGACATCCAAAAATGAATGCCGAATAACATCCGATTGCTTTCGATGCAGCTTACACTTCAATGGGTGTGGGCGCAGATGCAGGCGTATTCCGCAAGTTTGCAATCTGGGCAATTCGACAAATTGAGGGTGAACTTATCGACAAGGGTTTTGGCATCAGGGGTGGTCTTGACTTGCACGACGACCGGGAAGTTGTTGCCTGCGGGGACGCTTTGATCGGAAAGGAGAACGTTTTCCTTTTTTGCAAAGGTCATCTTGACCGGGGCCGATCGCTCGCCGGTTGTGACGATGACGATCTGCTCGGCGGGCGCGATGGCCTTGCCCTGATCGTCGAGAAAGGTGATCTGAACTTTACGATCCGCTGTGACAAAAAATTCGGCGTGCGGCTCGATGGATCTCAGAATGCGACCGCCATTGGGTCCGGGGACTTTCTTTTCATGGCTATGGTTATCGCCCGCTTGAAGAGTAAGCGAGCTGAGGAGGGCGATGGCGAGTGGGAGGATGCGTGTGGTGGTTTTCATAGATTAGTGTGAAGCGGCCGCATTTCGCTCGATGGCTCGTTGTGCGGCCGATTGGGCGAAATGGAAAAAAATCAACGGGGTGATCAGAAAATCTAGAAGGGTCGAGGAGAGGAGTCCTCCGACGATGACAACGGCAACGGGGTGCAGGATTTCTTTTCCCGGCTCGTTTGCCGCGAGCACGAATGGAACGAGAGCAATGCCAGCAGAAAGCGCCGTCATAAGCACAGGCACCATCCTCTCGAGCGTGCCTCGCTCGACCATGCGGCGGGTAAAACTTTCGCCTTCGTGTTTCATGAGATGCAAGTAGTGGGATAGCATCATGATTCCATTGCGGGCGGCTATGCCTCCGACGGCAATGAACCCGACCAACGTGGCAATGCTGATGTTGTCTACGAGCAACCACGTGAGCACGAGACCGCCGAGAAGAGCCAGCGGAATATTGATCAAAACTTGCAGCGCCAGCGAAAGGCTTTGGAAATATCCGTAGAGCAGCATAACGACCAAAAGAAAGACTCCAAGGCTCATGAAAGCGATGCGCCATGTGGCATCACGCTGAGCCTGAAATTCCCCCTCATACGTAATGAAATAGCCTTCAGGGAGCACCACCTTGGCGGCGACCTCGCTCTGAAGCTGATTCACAAGCGTGCCAACGTCACGCACGCTGGGCTTGATGGCAACGGTGAAGCGGCGTTGCCCATTTTCACGAAATATCACATTCGGACCTTTGGCCTCGCGCACATCAGCCACGGCAGTGAGCGGAAAATACCGACCACTGTCAGCCTGAATGGGAAGTTGAGCGATCCTCTCGGGCGAATCCCGCCAAGCCAGAGGCAGGCGGAGCACGAGGTTGATGGCGCGCTGATCCTCGCGTAGTTCCGCGATTTCCTTGCCCCCGATGAGGGTGCTGAGACGATTATTGAGGTTGCCTGGAGCGATCCCGTAGCTGGCACAGCGTGCGCGGTCGGGCTCGATGCGGAGTTGGGGAATCAAGGATTGTTGATCGAGTTTCGCATCTTCGAAGCCGGGAATGGTCTTGGCGATGGCTTGAATCTGAGTGCCAATCCCACGAAGTGTCTCAAGATCGGAACCGAATACCTTGATGGCAACCGGAGCGGAGACGCCACTCATCATATGCCCGATGCGGTCGGCCAGCGGACCGCCCACGACAGCGAACACGCCCGGAACCGCCTTCACCCGCGCCCGGATTTCATCCAGGATTACTTGACGGGACCGCGTCTTTTCACCTCGCTCGCGCATCCGAAAATCGACGTCAAATTCCGCTGTCGAAACAGGCACCACATGGTCACCACGTTCCGCCCGACCAAGTCGGCGACCGACCTTCTGGACTTCCGGCACAGAAAGAATCCGCTCTTCGATGACATCCGAAATCCGGTTCATTTCCTCAAGCGATGTGCCGGGCGCCGATGTCGCCGCAATGAGGGCAGTCTCCTCTTTAAACGCGGGCAGAAAGTCTTTTCCCATTTTCGGATAAAGCGAGAATGCCGCGACGACAGCCACACCAAGCACAGCCAAAACAGGCCACGGATGCTCGAGCCCGAGTCGCAGCATGGTTCCGCGCAACCCCCGCTTCATAGCCCGTACCAACCAAGCATCCTCATGCGCAACAGCCTGCTTGGGATTGAGGAGAAAAGAACAGAGGACCGGAATCAAAGTGAGCGATACCATGAACGAGGCCAGCATGCTCACGATGGTGGCGATCGCAATCGGCGTGAATAATTTCCCCTCCACACCCGACAGCCCCAGCAATGGAACGAAGACCAGAACGATGAGGATCGTCGCGTAGAAAATCGAGCTCCGAACCTCACGCGAAGCTCCCGCGATCACGGAGATACGTGGCTGGGGAACAGGCCGAGCGGCATTCTCGCGGAGCCGCCGAAACACATTTTCCACATCCACAATGGCATCATCGACGACCATCCCAATCGCGACCGCCAATCCGCCAAGGGTCATGGAATTCACCGAAATCCCAAACCACTGAAATGTCAGCATCGTGATCCCGAAACTCATGGGGATAGCGGCGAGAGTGATGAACGTGGTTCGGAAATTCAGGAGAAACAAAACCAACACCAAGGTCACCATGAGGGCCGCTTCAACGATGGCCTTTTTGAGATTCCCAATCGCATTATCGATGAAATCTTTTTGCTGAAAAAGCACGATGGTTTCGGTGCCCTTCGGTAGGCTGACCTGAAGCTCCGCGAGGGCCGCCTTCACCTTTTCGGTGAGCTCACGGGTGTCAAATCCTTGGGCCTTTGTGACGGACATGATCACGCCATAGGTCGGTGTTTTTTCGGGAGCTTGGCTGATGGTCGCATCACCGCGCATCGGCTCAATGCCCCAAGCCACATCAGCGACGTCAGAAATCAAGATCGGACGTTCGCCCGTGCGCTTGATAGCTGTGCGCCCGATGGCTTCCAGATCAGTTGTCATGGCCAGATTCCGAATCATGATTTCCGTTGCGCCAGTGCTCAGAAATCCACCAGTGCTGGAGTTGGCAGCATTCGCGGCGGCGGACTCGAGTTCCTCCAGTGTGACCCCGTAAGCCTGCATGCGGAAGGGATCAGGCTGGATCTCCACCTGACGGATTCCACCTCCCATATTAAGCACCTCAGCGATGCCGGAAATACTTTGGAGGCGGCGTTTGATCACCCAATCCGCCAGCGACCGAACCTCGCTTGGGGCCAAATAGCCAAGCTCTCCCTTGGGTATGGTCGAGCGCACCCCAACGAGAAGGATTTCGCCCATAAGGGAGGCCGGGGGCGTTAAAAATGGCTGGATTCCCACGGGCAATTGCTCTCGAACCGCCTGCAGCCTCTCTTGAACGAGAAGTCTGTTTTTTTGCAGATCGGATTTCCACTCGAATTCGGCATACACAAGTGACAGTGAAACATCGGAGTTCGATCTCAGGCGGGTCAGCCCGGCAATTCCCATAAGGGCGGTCTCGATGGGTTGCGTGATGCGGTTTTCCACCTCCTCGGGAGCCAATCCCGGCGCCTCGGTGAGAATGATCACCGTGGGACGAGTGAGGTCGGGAAGCACCTCCACGGGCAGACGGAAAGCGGTAAGGATCCCGAGCACCAGAATGAGTGCCGAAATTACGATCACAAAGCCACGGTGGGCCAACGACCACTCGATGAGTCTATTCAACATGGCTCGACTTCCTGCGGACGACGACGATCAAGAGCAGCACAAACAAGATGGCACTCACGCTCATCCAAAAACGGCTTTGTCCGCCAACCTCGCTTGAAGACGATGTTGCCGGCTTCTTGCTTTGCTGGGTGAGCTCGGAACCGTCTTCCGCGTGCTCATGGCCATGTGCAGCGTCGAGTGCTTCCTTGAGTGACACAGAGCCTCCTCCAGCAAAGGCAAGCGAGTAACCGCCGTGCGTTACAACCTCGTCGGCGGGCAAGAGCCCAGTCACGATCTCGGCACTCCGGTCGTTCAGGCTCCCCACGGTGACAGGGGATTTCACGAAGGCATTCGGGATTTCAAAGTCCTTCACATAGACGAAGCGGTTGGAGGCATCACCCTGCAATGCCGCACGAGGAATCGAAAAAACGCCGACCTTTTTTCCAATGACAATCGAAAACTCGGCACGCATTCCGGGACGCAAAGCCAACTCCGGATTGTTGACGTGGAAGGCCGCTTCAACAGTGTCACTTTGGGCATCGGCAACGGTGCCGAGATGCTCGAGATCGGCATCAAAAGTTCTTCCAGGAACGGCTGGAACGGAAATCCGCGCGGCCTGCCCCCGCTTTAGCTGCCCAGCCAAATGCTGTGGCACACGCGCGATGGCATAGACTTCCGCTAGGTCCAAAACCTCGGCCAGAACTTTGTCGGGATCGATTGGCTCGCCGGGCGCAATCTGGATTTTGTTAACGAGGCCCGAGATCGGGGACGGAAGCGCGATAGTGGGCGGAGGATTGCCCGGCTGCCTGCTCTCCACCAGAACGGCCGTCTCCCCCTTCTCGATGGAGTGGTCGTTTTTCATATGCACCTCCAAGGCACGTCCAGGAATGCGGCTACTGATGACCGCGCGCCGCCCGGGATATACGGAGATCTCTCCCAACGCAAAAATACTCTCCTCAAAGGTCGTTTCTTCGACAATTTGGGTTTCGATACGCAGGTTTTTCACACCCGTTTCATCGAGTATCACCGTACTACTCGGGCGCGCCCCTTGGATGGTTGGGATCGAGCAAGCGGCCAGAATGAGGAATAAAATGAGATAAAACGGCTTCATAGATTGGATCCACCTAGTGCGCCCATCCAGTCGGCATAGGCGAGGAAATAAGCTTTTCGGGCCTCAATGTCGGCGAACTCGATTTCTACGAGACGTTCACGAGCTCGAAAAACGGCTTGGATAGTGAGTTCGCCGCGTGCGTAAGCCGCCTCGCTCTCACGAATATGCTCCCTAGCCGCAGAAAGGACATTGTTCCCGTATTGAGCTGCCGAACGGAACCTCAGCGCCAAGATGCGATACTTGAGAAGAACTTGATTCTGGACTTGGAAGCGCAGGGATTCGCATCGGGCATGCAAGCGATGGCGAGACGCGATTTTCTCCGCGACTTTGCCTGAACCATTTTGCCAAAGCGGTAGCGGGATTTGGAATTTCACCCCCGCGAGAGCTTCAGGTTCAATACCTGTCGGATTGTCACGAAACCTTTCCCCTTCGACGAAAAGTCCTACCCCCACATCCTCCCAGCGTGTGGCTTGGGAAAGCGAGACACTGGTTTCGCCAGAGCGAAGAAGAAATTCCGCCAACTCCAAATCGGCCCTTTTCCCAGCAGGCCTCGCCTCGGGGATCGAACTTGGCAGCGTGAGGCTTTCATTGACGACAAATGCAGAGTCGGCGCCGAGTCCGAGGCATTCACTCAATCGCGCAGATGCCTCCATTTCGAGCCCGCGAAGTGCCTCCACTTTCGCATGGAGAGTTGATTCCGATAGTTTCGCCTCCTGCAAATCGAGCTTCGAGCGAAAGCCTGTATCGACCCCCTCCTCGAGCGACTTTGTGAAAGCCTCTGCCAAATCCGCTTGGCGACCTGAGACGGCGACGGCCTCCCGCGCAGCCACAAGTTCATAGAACGTCTTGCGGGTCGCCACTGCCAGTTGCCATTCTTTTTCATCGACTTCCAGCCCAGCGATTCGCACATCCAAATCCGAGATCTCTTGTTCCAAACGAAGTCGACCTGTGAGGGGAAATCTTTGCAGGACTCCCGCCATCACACGCCCCTCAAAATCCCGTCCACCCGCGACCTCTGTTTCCAACTCGGGATTTGGCAACCTCCCGACTCCCCTCGCGCGCCCTTCCGCCTCCTGAACCAGAAATCGCGCTGCAACGAGTTCCTTGTTTCCTTTCAAAGCAAACGCAACGGATGATTCCACAGTCAGCCTCAGGGGCTCTTGCGCAGCCATCGCATAGCTTAGGAAAAATAAAATCAGGATCGGCACATTGCACTTCATCTTGCTTAGGTATGATT
>RFZT01000145.1 GCA_009920585.1 bacterium | reverse complement strand
TACAGTCTCAAGCAAACGCTACTGCGAAAAGTTAGCCGTCGGGTTATTGTGAAGAGATGGTATAAGTGTGGATTCGAGGTGGGTTGTGTTTGTGGCAAAGCCCGCTGAATTGTTTTTCTCGGTAGCGCAAAAATGCAATAGACGGATCGAAGATCAGCAGACAAGATTTGAACGGATAAAAATCCCACCCCATTCAGAAAACACTATCCATGAAACCATCGATTTTCAGAACAGCCGACGGCCGGAATCACGCCATCACCTTCGCTCTAGTCAGCTCGCTATTCCTGCTTTGGGGATTCTGCAATGGCATGATCGATGTGATGGATAAGCATTTTCAACAGGAACTCCATCTCACCTTGGCTCAGTCCGCATGGGTGCAATTTGCTCATTATCTCGGTTACTTCCTGATGGCTATGCCTGCCGGATGGCTTGCGAGCAAGTTGGGGTACAAAGGAGGCATCATTGCTGGATTGATCATGGTCGCCGTCGGCGGATTCTGGTTCATCCCTGCCACGCAGATCGCCACCTTTCCCGCCTTCCTGCTCGGCGTATGTATGATCGCCTCGGGACTCACCTTTTTGGAAACGGTCGCCAATCCCTACACTACAGTGCTGGGGCCGACCCAATACGCCGCCACCCGCATCAATCTTGCGCAATCTTGCAATGGGGTAGGCTGGATTTTTGGCCCCATCGCTGGAGCGGCTTTTTTCTACGGGAAGGACGCCAGTGGACAGAGCACTGGTTCGGCGACACTCTGGATCCCCTATGCCGCGATTGGAGGATTTGTACTCATTCTAGCTGTGGTTTTCGCTTTTTGTAAATTGCCTGACATCAAATCCGACGATGAATTCCACTTGGATGAGGCGCCGCCTGCTGACGACAAGCCGATTGCCAACCGTGGACTCGCGCTCGGCCTGCTGTGGTTGAACATCGTGGTGCTTTCCCTTGCGGTCGGCATGATCATTTCCGCGATCGTCGCCATTCCCGCTGTGGGCGGGAAGCTGGGCGTTCACGAAAACCAAGCCCTGTGGGGTGCGTCGGGCCTTCTTGCCGCACTCGGCACCGCCGTTCTCATTCTCAAAAGCAACCAAATCAAAAATCACAGTATCTGGAGCCATCCGCATTTCTCTGGAGCCACGCTGACCCAATTTTTTTACGTTGCGGCCCAGTGCGGCATCTTCGCTTATTTCATCAACTACATGACCTCGCAAATCCCAGCGGTTCCTCAGTCTTGGAGCACTGGTTCTTTTGGTGTTTGGTTTGAGATTCACAAGAACGGACTGCTAGGCCTGAGTGACAAAGGCGCTTCAAGCCTCGCTTCAGTGGGTTTTGTCTGTTTCCTAGCGGGTCGCATCATTGGAGCTGCTCTTCTCAAAAAATTCCCGGCGCACAAAGTGCTGGCTGTCTTCGCAATACTCGCTGGTCTTTGCAGCCTCGCGGTGTTTCTGAAGCTCGGTTGGTTGTCCGCCGCCGCTCTTTTCCTCACCTATCTTTTCATGTCCATCATGTTCCCGACCATATTCTCGCTGGGGATTCACGGACTGGGCAGCCGAGCCAAGAGTGCCTCTTCCTATATCGTGATGGCCATCATGGGAGGAGCGATCATGCCCAAACTCATGGGCCACATCGCTGATCAGACCGATATGTCCACCGGATTCATCGTGCCGCTCGCCTGCTTTGTCGTCGTTACTCTTTACGGATTGCTCTGGTCGAAGCTGAGCAACGCCGAGAACGCCGGCCCCATCAAACTCAGCTCTGGACACTAAATCGCCTTTCCAGCGATTGAATTGCGCTCATTTTAGAACTTTCGTTGTGGTTTAGCGGAGGGGCTTCACAATAGACCCGCCTTGTTGCAGGGGGCCCAACTGCGCCAGCGGCATGTTGGAATCGGAATCCGAGACGGCGGCAGATATTTTAAAGATTGGAAGTCGGTTAGTTGCCATCCACATTATCTTTGATCAATATGCGGGCGCTTCGCCAGAACAACATCGAATATCATCGTGCAAACTCAGGAACAAACTCCCTCTAAATCGAACTATGATGCTGTCATTGTGGGAGGTGGTTCCGCAGGCGTGGCGGCCGCTATCGCTTGCGCAAGAGAGGGGCTGGATACGCTGTTGATCGTTCGAGGGAGCGAGTTGGGCGGCAATATCTCTCAGTGCCTCGTTCACAGTATTAGCGGGCTTTACTTGATCAGCGGAGATGTGGTTCCGCATCCAGCCAATGGTGGCTTCGCCTTGGAATTCACCGAAAGACTTCTCAAGACCGAGGCCGCAATGGGGCCTGTGAGAATGAACCGCGTGGACGTACTTGTACAGGAACCGCAACTTTTCTCGCTCCAATGCACCCGGCTCTGCGGAAAGGAAAAAAACCTCACCGTTGTTTTCAATTCGACATTGCGATCCGTCACGTCGGATGGAGCGGTGATTGAATCGCTCGAGATCGACACCCAGCCTGAGCCGATCCGAGCCGCGGTTTTTGTGGATGCGAGCAGCGATGCAAAACTCTCTTTTCTTGCCGGTGCGGACTACGAGGAAGCTGATCCCGCCGAACTGCATCGCGCGGCGTATATTTTTTCTATTGGGAACGTTAATCTGGATGACGTTGACGATGATTCGCGATTTATCCTTTCACAAAAAATTGTGGCAGGCATTCGAGATGGATCGCTCGATCCTCAACTCGCCGCTGCCGTTATACGTCCGACTGGACTCGCTGATGAGTCTAGCTGGACTATTGATTTAGAGTCCGAGGGAGACCATTACAGTCCATTGAATCCGGAGTGTCTCACACGTCTTCAGATTCTAAGTTGCCAGTTGGCAGCGCAGTTGGAGGCGTATCTTCGCGCATCCGTGGAGGGGTTTGAAAAATGTCTCATCACGGCTTCCCATGGGCAATCCACAGCGAGAGAGAGTCGGCGTGTTTCGGGTCGTTATTGCCTGACGGAAAATGATATTCTCGATGGAGTCGAGTTTGAGGATGCCGTTTGCCGATCCGCTTGGCCTATCGAGTTGAGAGAATCGGTGCGGGGACCGAAATCTAAATCACCTAAGAAAAGTAAGCCGTGCGATATTCCTCTCCGAGCACTTATTTCTAAAGATTTTGACAATCTCCTCATGGCTGGGCGCTGCATTTCCGCGAGTCAACAGGCTCAAGGCGCTCTACGCGTCATCGGAACCAGTCTTGCGGTGGGGCAGGCCGCCGGTCTCGCCGCAGTGGCTATCAAGCGATCTTCATTAGGAACGATCCCGCTTGGCGAAGAGGCTGTTGTAGCTGCGCCGATCCACGAAAAGATCCTTTCCAATATCGACCGCTGACATGGCGACATCTTTTTCAAACAAACAACTCGCTCAAGCTTACACTCGCTCGAAGTGGCTCCAAGGCTACATCGCGGGGAAGTTGGCCTGGGATCCTGTTTTCAAAACCGCTTGGAAAATCATTATCAATCGGGGAAAACCTGTCCTCGATATCGGCTGCGGGCTAGGCCTACTCGGGATATCCATGCGCGCAGCGGGTATCCCATTTCCCTACCGAGGCGCAGATCCGTCGATCTGGAAAATCAACAAAGCTCTAGAAACAATGCGCTACTATGGCTTCGAGGAGGTGGCCTTTGAAGTCAATGATGCCCTCAATACCCCGATTCCTCCGGGTGCGACCGTTTTTCTTGTCGATGTCCTTCACTATCTGAAACCCGCCGAGCAGAGAAAAATGCTCGAGCGTCTCGCGGATGCCGCCGATGCGGGATCGTTGGTGCTGATTCGGACGGCTTTTAAAGGGGTTGGATTGCGGTATGCATTAACGCTGTTGCAAGAGTTCTGGACGCGAATCTCAGGATGGATCCGTGGTGGGGCGATCAATTTTCCCGTCCGCAGAGAACTGCTCGGCTACTTCAAAAATCGAGGTCTGAAGGTCATGGTCACTCCGCTGTGGGGGAATACCCCTTTCGCTAGCGAGTTGATCGTCATCGAGCCTGTTGAGACCTCTGAACCTTAGTCGATAGAAGTGATGTCGTGCTTTGCATCAGAAATCAAGAAGAGCAAATCCTGCACGAGGGTTTTGTCAAACGTCGCTCAATAGCTAGAGTCCATTTTCATTCCCATGGTTGCCACGATATTCGAATTCCTTTCTAGCCTTCCATTGCCGACATCCGCAGCAGTGATTGAGGCCCTGCCTGTGATTGTTTCGCTGATCATCATCGAGGGGTTGCTGAGCGTAGATAATGCCCTGGCCATCGCAGCCATGGCCAGCCATCTGCCTGGAAAACAAAAATATCTCGCGCTGAAATTTGGCATCATTGGCGCCTATCTTTTTCGCGGGTTGTGCCTCGCTTTTGCGGCATGGATCATTGAGAACCCGTGGCTCAAGATCTGCGGTGCGGCCTATCTTGTTTATCTGATGTGCAGTCACTTTCATGATTCGGAATCGGAAAAGAACGGCCCCAAAGGCCAGCATCGCGAGCGGGGATTCTGGGGCACGATCATCGCCATCGAAATCATGGATCTGAGCTTGAGTGTCGACAATGTGGTGGCGGCGGTGGCGATGAGTCCGAAGCTTTGGGTCGTCTGCACGGGGGTTTTTATCGGTATTCTGGCGCTGCGGTTCGTTGCCGGAGCCTGCATCAGACTAATCGAAAAATACCCGATTCTCGAGCACACGGCGTTCCTTCTGATCGGTTATGTCGGTTTCATTCTCGTATACGAGTTGTTGAGCGATCCTCACAGCGGTCTTCAGATCCTGCCCGGTCCGGTGCACGTGACCACCTGGCAGAAATTTATTGGGATCGTGATCATTGTGGCCCTCTCGCTTCTTTACTCCAAAGTCCCCGCCATCAAGTCGGCTTTTTTGCCGCTCATTCGTTTGGGGAGGATTCCCATGGCGCTCATCGCTGGATCGATCGGCTTTGTGTTCTGGCTGCTGAAGTGGCCTTTTCGGATGGCCTCCCATTAATGAGCCTCCCTAACCGATATCGCGTTCGCGTTTTGCCGAAACCCGCTGCGCTAGCGATCGTTCGCCATCAATCCCTATTGCCCACGGACCCCGAAATATGTTTCAGATACTTAATTAAACCATGACATCGCCATTCAATACCCTGCGTTCCTTCGACTCCGGTAGTAAATCCGCCTCGTTCCTCCACTCGCTCCCTGCTCTCGAAGAGGCTGGCGTCGGTCCGATCTCCAAACTCCCAGTCAGCATCCGCATCGTCCTCGAATCCGTACTTCGCAACTGCGATGGAAAAAAAGTCCAGGCCCGCGATGTTGAAACGCTCGCCAACTGGAAAGCCAAGGCCCCAGCTCAGGAAGAAATCCCTTTTGTTGTCGCCCGCATCGTGCTTCAGGACTTCACCGGCGTGCCCCTTCTGGTGGACCTCGCAGCCATGCGTACGGCAGTGAAAGGGCTCGGCGGCAATCCCGCCATCATCGAGCCCCTCGTGCCCGTGGATCTCGTTGTAGACCACTCGGTGCAGGTGGATTTCTATGGGTCGGCCCAAGCGCTCCAGCTCAATCTTGACATGGAATTCAAACGCAACCGTGAGCGTTACCAGTTCCTCAAATGGGGTCAGCAAGCGTTCCAGACCTTCGGCGTCGTGCCTCCCGGCATCGGCATCGTTCACCAAGTGAACCTCGAGTATCTCGCAAAGGGTGTGCTTTCCGCTCCAGATGCAAACGGCACGATCTACTACCCCGATACGCTCGTTGGCACTGATTCCCACACGACCATGATCAATGGTCTGGGTATCGTCGGTTGGGGCGTTGGCGGCATCGAAGCCGAGGCCGGAATGCTCGGCCAGCCTGTGTATTTCCTCACGCCGGAAGTTGTCGGCGTGAACCTCACCAATAAACTCCGCGAAGGTGTCACCGCGACCGACCTCGCGCTCCATGTTACGCAGCTTCTCCGTGCCGCGAAGGTGGTTGGTAAATTTGTGGAATTCTACGGCGAAGGTGCAGCCACACTCCCGCTCACTGACCGCGCTACGATCGCGAATATGGCTCCCGAATACGGCGCTACGATGGGCTTCTTCCCCGTCGATGCGGAATCTGTCAACTACCTCGCTGCAACCGGTCGCACTCCGGAACAATGCCGCGCGTTTGAAAACTATTTCAAAGCGCAAAACCTCTTCGGCATGCCGAAAAAAGGGGACATCGAATACAGTGTGGACATCGACATTGATCTCTCGGCCGTCCAGCCTAGCGTAGCTGGTCCGAAGCGCCCGCAAGATCGCATTAATGTTCCTGATCTCAAAAATACCTTTAATAGCCTGCTCACGAAATCCGTTGCTGATGGTGGATACGGCAAAGCGGCCACGGATCTGGGCCGCTCGGCCGCCGTTAAACGCAACGGCGCGCAAAGCGCTGATGAGGCCGAGATGGTCAATGACCGTCCGACCCCTGATGCCATCACCGCCG
>RFZT01000144.1 GCA_009920585.1 bacterium | reverse complement strand
TTTCGAACAACTCGCGCAGGGTGACTTTGACCTTCTTGGAGTTCGCAATTTCGATGCCCACGGTGTCCTTGCCTGGAATCGGGGCGAGGATGTTGATCCTCTCGGCGCGGGTGGCCCTAGCGATGTCGCGCTCGAGGGCGACAATTTTATCTACTCGCACGCCGACGTCTGGATAGACCTCGTATCGAGTGATTGTAGGGCCTTTGGTGATCGTTCCCGGTGTCGCCTTGATTCCGAACTGTGCGAGGGTTTCAATAATCAGGGTTTGGATATTTTTTAACTCCTCACGATCGAGTGGTTCGCGGTCTGTCTCATCCTGCTCATCCAATAGATCAGGACTCGGCATGATGTAGTTCTCGAGATGAACGCTAGCGAAACCGGGAGTGAAGGTATCCTTCACCTCGCGTCCGGCGCGCAACTCGGAGAGCTTCGGCTTTTTGGGCGATGGGGCGGTTGAGTCGATGATCTCTGGCTCCGCGGGGCTGACAAGCAGCTCGGGTTGTTCCTCCACAGGGATTTCGATGCCTTTTTGTTTGAGCTGTTTTTCGAGTTTTCCGGCCTTTTTCTCCAACGCGCGGCGTTCGGTTGCGACGCGTTGCTCTTCGTTCATGCGCTGCACGCTGGCTTTGTGGCGAGCTTCACGCCACTTCAGGAATGCTTTCCAGGCGAGGCGAGAGTCTTTGATTGGGTGGGAGGTGATGGTGAACATCAGGCTCATCACATAAACGCCCAAAATCAGGAAAACCGAGGCTGGGCCGAGTGCTTTGTAAATCGCATTTTCGCCGATCCAGAGGCCAAAAAATCCGCCTGGCCCTTCGATCCGCAGGCTTTTTTCCCAACTTTGGAGGAAAATGGGCTGAATTTGAAGAAGGCAAGCTCCCAAAAGCACCATCAGTACACCCCACCCCATCTTGTCACGCAGTTTGTAGTCGACGAGGAACCACTTTGCCAATCCGTAGCCCAATATGACAACGGCAAGGAGGTACGAAGCTCCGCCGATGAAGAATAAAGAATAACCGGCAATCAGTGCCCCCAGTGGACCCCCGAGATTCTGGGTCACTTGAGCGCTGGAGGAGGCGACCGAGCTGATCAGTGGCGCCCATCCAGGGACGGACCTAGGGTCGTAACTCACTAAGGCGACAAAAAGATAAGCGCCAGCGAAAACCAGCAAAATCCCGGCTAAATATGCGGGTGCTTCGGTGCCTCTGGAACGCTTTGACATAGAAACATCGGATGGTCTCAGCTTTTGAGGACACGAGCAAGAAAACACAGGGCCGATTTTCCTTCGGGCGGGGAAGGGCGCCTCGTCCGAAGGAAATCAAGCTATTGGGAGGAAGCAGTTCAGAGTCCGCTGGGATAGGTCTCATCGACCTCCCCAGCTTCCCAGACAGCGTTCTGCTCGAGCGGTTCGACGGCACGAGTTTCATCAAAGTGAAAAATCCCGTCGAATTGGTCAGGCAGGCAGGCAGTGAAGTAGTGGCTAGCCCGTTCGGATTCGGGACGATAGATCACCCCGATCGCCCGTTCCAAAAGCGGATGGCGCAATGATTCGGCCACATCTGGGTTTTTGGAAAAATCGAGCCAGAATTGAGGGATTCCGGTGCTGTGGAACAGATTTTCATAACTGCAAGCGAGAGCCGGACGAACGCTCTTGCGCTCACAGGGGGCATCCCATTCGGAGGCCGCCGTGACTGTGCCCGAGTGGGTCGTGAAACCGACAAGGAAGGCTTCGTTGCCAAATTTCTCGCGAGCAAGTTGACCGATATTAAATTCTCCCCTCCGACCCATTTGTGTGGCCGTGGCATGTCCAACGTGGGAGTTGTGAGCCCAGACGACCACTTTCGAGCGGCCGTGGATCTTGTCGAGATGCTCCATAAGAGAAAGCAAGGCATCCATCATGTGCCGGTCACGGAGATTCCAGGATTCCACATCGCCTCGCAGCATCGTGCGGTAGTAGGTTTCGGCATCAGCAACGACGATCGCATTTTGCTCGGCACAAAAGTAGGCATCTTCGGCAGTTTGGCCGTCGAGTCCGAGGTAGCCGCCGCGGCTCCGACGCAACTCCGCCACCGCGCTCACAACTTCTTCCTCGCAGCTTTTGGAAATCCCCGTGCCGGTGAATAGTCCGTAGCGTTGTGTATTTCCGCCAAAATGCTCGAAACAAGCATACCGCCTGGAAAAATGCTGCGCGGCGGCCGGATCGACTTTTTTAAGATACTCCAAAACGGCTGTGATCGAGTCGTTCAGGCTATAGAGATCCAAACCATAGATCCCCACTTTGCCTTCCGTCGTGATGGAGCCATCGTTGTGGGATCGCAGCCAACCGACGAAGTCGAGCATGTCGCTGTTCCGCCACATCCACTGAGGAAACCGCTTAAACCCTGTCAACGCATCAGCGGCGCCGGCATCGCCGTTCACGCCTTTGACAAATTGTCCAACGCGCCAGGCATCAGGCCAATCGGCCTCCAGAGCGACGGCATGAAACCCCTGCTCCGTGATAAGACGTCGTGTGATCTCGGCCCGGGCCTGATAAAACTCGTGCGTTCCATGTGTGGCTTCGCCGAGTAGTACGACACGGGCGTTGGCGCAACGCTCCAGCAGGAGGTCGAAGTCCTCAGGGCCTCCGTTGAGGGGGTGAACGGCTTGGCAGATGTGTTCGAGTGTCTGGCTCATATGGCTCCCACAGGGTGAGTTTTTTCGCCCATCCTGAGGAGTTCATGGACGGAGTCGTCATCGATCTGAGTGAAGTCGTCGTACCATTGCCCGACTCCGTGAAAATCCTCCGGTGTGATGACGGCTATAAAATCATCAACCAAGGCTTCCATCTCCCATCGCACGGTCGTTGGTGCGGTGGGTGTGGCTACGACGATGTGAACGACTTTTTGCTCTCGGAGGGCTGCGATAGCAACGCGCATGGTGGAGCCAGTGGCGATACCATCATCGACGAGGATGACGGTTCGTCCCTCGACATCGGTGGGCGGGCGGTTTCCTCGATAAGCGGCCTCACGTCGCATTAGCTCCAGCGACTCTCGCTTTTCGACCATCTCGATGGCATCCGGAGCGATCTGAAGGCTCTCAATGACGCTGCGATTGAGAATTCGGATTCCGCCACTGGCGATAGCGCCCATGGCAAGTTCATCGTGTCCGGGAACTCCCAGCTTGCGAACGAGCATGATATCCAGCGGAACATTCAAGGCGCGGGCTACTTCGAAACCAACGGGAACCCCGCCCCTTGGAAGCGCCATGACAAGCACGTCGGGATGGTTCGCGTAGCGCATGAGCTTTGCAGCAAGGATGCGTCCGGCATCGGCGCGGTTGAGGAAGCGACCGTTCATTTGGCCTCCCTGCTGTTAACCAGTTCCTTTTCGCAAGGAGACTGGCAAAGGTGATACTGAAACCAACCTGAAGCGAGATTAGCGACTTTTTCTAGGGTTCCAGGCTCTTCAAAGAGGTGAGTAGCCCCAGGAACGATTGCGATTTTACGAATGCAATGCAGGCGCTGGTAGGCTTCCTTGTTCAGTTGCAGAACGGCCTCGTCATTCTCACCGACGATGAGGAGAGTGGGAGCCAGAACGTGAGGCAACTGATCATAGGCCAAATCTGGACGTCCTCCACGGGAGACCACCGCAGAGACGCCAATGCCGACCACGGCTGCCGCTGACAGGGCAGCCGCTGCACCTGTGCTGGCGCCAAAATATCCCAAGCGATGCGTTTTGCCTGTGGGATGCCGGGAGATCCAGCGCGTGGCGCCAATCAGCCTGTTCGTCAAAAGCTCGATATCGAATCGAAACTCCCCGCTTGTGGTATCCTGTTGCTCCTCGCTTTGGGTAAGAAGATCAAGCAAGCAGGTTCCTATGCCTGCCTCGCGGATGACGCTGGCGACATATTGATTTCTGCGGCTGTGGCGACTGCTACCGCTGCCGTGGGCGAAAAGAACAATTCCATGCGCCTGATGTGGAATGATCCACTCCGCCTCCAATTCAACAGAATCGACTGGTATTTGAACTATCGCGGAGAAGGCGTCGTCGCCTTCGAGTGTATGACCTCGTTTTTTTTGAAGTGTTGTAACCATGATGTGCCAAGTCGGCTCTGGTCGGTAAAGCCCCTAGGGGAAATACCGACCAGGCCTTGGTGGAAGTTTTAGTGGATTTCGATACTCATGGTTTCGGGGCGTTTCTTCTCCGCCTTCGGAATGTGAACTCTCAGCATTCCGTTCTCGAACTCCGCTTTCATTTTGTCGGCAAGAGCGGATTCCGGAAGGCTGAATCGCCGCTCGAACGAACCATACGGGCGCTCGGAGCGATGGAATCGTTGCTGGCCGTTCTTTTCCTGTTTCCTTTCCCCAGCGATACAGAGTGAGCCATCTTCGAGAGTCACTTTGACGTTCTCTTTCTTCACCTCAGGAAGATCGGCTTTGATGGTAAATTCCTTGTCGTCCTCGGCAATGTCGACCAGTGGCGTCCATTCGTTTGTGGATTCAGGTTGAGTTGAGGGTCGAAAGGATCCGATCGGACTTCCGAAAAGGAAGTGAATGCGGTTTTGAAGGAGTTCGAGATCCCGTTTGGGATTCCAATTTGTAGTCATATTCATGTGTTTGTTTGTGTGTTTTGTTTCGATGAGTTGGCTTTGACAGTCAGGGTTCGAGGGATTTGAACGGAACAGCGGAGGTCGCCGATTCTCAATGGGGTGAAATCCGAAAAGTTTGCGCTACGAGGAGAAGCCGAAGCGGTGTTTCACTTCGACGTAATCCATGTGGAGCGAAACGCTGAGCAGGCGCGCAGCGAGTCGTTCCGCAGCGACACGGAGCATGCGGTCGAAAGGATGGGCCTCCATTGGCACGCCGTCGTGCTTGATTTCAATAATCCGGGATCCACTCGCCAGAAGATGCATGAGGAAGCCCTCGGCTTCGACGGGGTCATCTGTGTGGTGGGTGTCCACGCGTTTATTGTGGTCCGGGAATACGGTGTAGTTGATGGCGAATTTTGAGAGCATGTTATGGTTCATGATGTGGGCTGCAAAGGAACGGCCTCTCTCTTGTTTTGCCAACTGGGTCAACACCCCATGGCCCCTTCTCCCTCCCGCTCGGAGCTTGGATAAGCGACATTGCTTTATTTTTATGAAAACGAAAACCAAGACAGAAACAACAACAACGAAACCCCACATTCCTGTTTCCCGTGAAGACCGAGCTAGGACGAATGCTGGAAAAACGGTGAACAGTAAAGTCCGCAGCGAAGGACGTACACTTGCAGCCATGGAACGCAGCGCTGTAGCCCAACGGATCTACAAGGCCGCTGGGGCGAAAATGCACAACTTAGAGTAAGTTCACGAGGTGTGGCGCCGTGTGGTTAGGGAATCCCACTACACGGTGCTGGGGCATACTGGACACTCTCCATGCGGAGCGGTCCGATTGTTGTCGGAATTTATGCTGGTATTAATCCGCCATGACAAAAATAAAAATGTCCACCCGACCCAAGCCAACCCTATCACCCAGCAAGCGAAACATTCAGCCAGTGGCCAAGGCTCCAGCGCTAATAACACCCAAGAAAAATGGCCATGCCTCTCCTGCGAATACTATCTCGGTGATGATTGCGGATGATCACACCTTCCTCCGAGAGGCGCTGCATTCGCTGATCGCCACAGATAAAAGTTTCTCCATCGTGGCTGAGGCAGACAATGGTAGGAAGGCCGTGGATCTCGCACTGGAGAAACGACCGAATGTTTTACTGATGGATATTGGAATGCCCCGGCTGAACGGCTTGGAGGCAGCGCGACAAATCCGGCATCTCGCTCCTGAGGTGAAGGTGATCCTGCTCACCGCATTCAGCACCGATCAATATATCCAGAAGATGGTGGACGAGGACATTCAAGGATACCTGCTCAAGGATTCGCCCTCCAATCTCCTCATGCACGCGATCCAGGAGGTCTCCAAAGGAAACCGTTTTTTCAGCCCAGCCATTTCGCGCCGGATGAAGAGCATCTACGATGATTTGGGGGGGGGCGGTGACGAGAAAAAGGCTGTCAAACTAACCTGCCGCGAGGTCGAAGTTCTTCAGCTCATTGCCGAAGGCGGAGCCAATAAGCAAATCGCCGGCGAACTCAACATCAGCATCAAAACGGTCGAGAAACACCGACAGAACCTGATGGATAAACTTCGCATTCATGACACGGCAAGTCTCACTCGGTATGCGATCTCATCTGGCGTAATCGACAACATGGTTCAGACGCTCCTGCCGCTCTAGCAAAGGATCTGTGGACATCGGGGGCGATGACCCCATGGCGGCGATGGGGACCCTCGCCGAGCTTCATAGCAACAACGAAAACTATGAAGAATATACAAACAAACAAACAAACGCGATTCGGGTCCATATCGCTACTCATCCAGTGCGGATGCGTGATTGGGTTGGTGACGGC
>RFZT01000143.1 GCA_009920585.1 bacterium | reverse complement strand
ATCAAAGTCCTCTGGGACTCCCTGCGAATCGACTCGATCACCAAGCTCGAACGGGCCTGCAAGAGCGGCACTGTGGCTGAACTCCCCGGCTTTGGCGAAAAAACGGCGACCAACATTCTCAAAGCCATCGAACACATTCGTAAGTTTGCAGGCGCATTCCGCTTTGGAGATATTGCTGCGTTGGCTGCGGGACTTCTCGAAGACTTGCGGACCCACCCCGACGTCAATCTCGCGCAAATCGCGGGAAGTTTTAGACGCAAAAAGGAAATCGTCCGGGATTTGGATTTCATTGTTTCCTCCCGCAACGCGGAAGGCGTGATGACCTTCTTCACCACGCATCCTCTGGTCGAGTCGATCCTCGCTCACGGAGCGACCAAATCGAGCGTGGTTCTGAAAAGCGGCATCCAGTGCGATCTTCGCGTTGTGCGGGGCGAGGAATTCCCCTTTGCCTTGAATTACTTCACTGGCAGCAAAGAACACAATGTTCGCATGCGCTCACGGGCTCTCGCCCGTGGATGGTCGCTGAATGAATACCGCTTCAGCCAGGCGGAGGGAAAAGAACTTCTCGAGCCTTTACCTGAAATCCACGAGGAAAACGACATCTACCGAGCCCTCGGCCTTGATCCCGTGGAACCCGAGCTTCGTGAAAACATGGGCGAAATCGAGGCGGCGGAAAACCACAAGCTTCCGCGGCTGATCGAGTGGACTAACTTGCGCGGCACCTTCCATAACCACACAACCGCGAGTGACGGCAGAGCCTCGCTGGAGGACATGATCAAAGCCGCAAAGGAACTCGGTCTCGATTACATCGGCATCGCGGATCACAGCAAAAGCTCATTTCAAGCGAACGGACTCGATGAAAAGCGTCTCGCGGAACAAGTCAAAAAAATCCACGAACTCAACGCACTCGACCCCGATTTCCGTATTTTCACCGGCATCGAATGCGACATCCTCAAAGATGGTTCGCTTGATTTTTCCGATGAGATCCTCGCCTCGCTCGACTATGTCGTCGCAAGCGTTCACTCCTCCTTCACCATGCCTGGGCCGGAAATGACGGCCCGCATCATTCGCGCGATTTCCAATCCTTACGTCACCATGCTCGGGCACTTGACCGGTAGGCTCCTCCTGAGTCGGGACTCTTACCAACTCGATGTCCCTGCCATCATCGAAGCTGCTGCGGCCACAGGAACGATCATTGAACTTAATGCGAATCCCCGCCGACTGGACATGGATTGGCGCTGGTGGCCGCTTGCTAGGGAAAAGGGCGTGAAATGCTCGATCAATCCCGACGCTCACACGACAGAGGGACTCCAAGATGTCATCTTTGGTGTCGGCATTGCCCGCAAGGGTTGGCTGACGAAAAATGATGTGGTCAACACGCAATCCCTCACCACCATAGAAGCCACACTGCAAACAAAGAGAGCTTTGCTGCACGCCTCTCGATCATAATCGATCTCCTCAATGAAGCCTTGTTCCCAAATGGTCGCCACTCCGCTGGCGATAATGATTCTTTTCTCGGTCGCCAGCCCCTCCCTGATTGCAAAGACCTCCACTGGCCCCCGCCTGGAACCGGGATTGGAACGTGCCGTAAAATGGAAGTGGACCGTCGAAGCGAATGCGGATTCAGAATGGGGCCTCCCCATCCAGGACATTCCAGCACTTCACCCAACACCTTCCACGGCCCAGCCAAACCAACTCGCTCTGACTCCTTCCACCTACGAAGTCAAAAAAGGCGACGTATTGGTTCGTATCGCTAAAAAGTTCAAAGTCTCCGCCGCCGATTTAAAGACGCACAATCAACTTTCCGGCGACCTTATCCACATCGGCCAGATCCTCCAGATTCCCCCACCCCAAGAACGCCGCGCCACAAAAGCCACACCAAGCAAGGGAACAGACGACGACACTCAAGCACCGCCAACCGACATCGTCGCTCAGCGTGTGTTTCTCGACCGCCAGGGGTTTTCAACCGGCCCAATCAGCGACTCGCCAACCGCCGAATTTGAAAGAATCCTTCAACTCTACCAAAGCGAGAAGGGCGAAGTTCCTGCAGTGGCAGAAATCTCATCGCCCTCGACGGATTACGCGCTCCGCGCCGTTGACTTTCGATTCATCGCCCCGCCCAAAGCTGCCCGAGCCCACGCTCCATCGGCACAGGCCCAGCCCACCCCCAAACCTACGCCGCCACCTGCACCAACCTATGATGAACTGGTTTCTGCGAAGTTCTTGGCTTACCGCTCTCCATGGGAATTTGTTGCGGAACGCTTTCACTGTGATGAGTCCTATCTTCGTAAAATCAATCCCTCCCTCGGATCATACCCTCCAGTCGGCACCTCGTTTCATGTTCCGAATGTCACTCCGTTTGAAATCGAAAATATTTCCCTGACCTCGGAGCAACCTGAGCCCGATCCCGCGCAACCCGTGACGGCATCGATCACGGGAATGTGCCTACTGGAAATCCGCAAGTCGGGGCACATCGTCGCCGCAATGCCTCTCTCGAAGGCCCGCCCGGGGCTTGCCGGACGAGGGGAGTGGAAAATCCTAGGCACCATACCGCGCCCAGCCATGGCGACGCTTCAGGAACCGCGCGTGGTCCAAGTGGAGACCTCTAGTCCATTCTATACCAATCCGAATCCCACACCTGTGCAGGCCCGAGCGACACTCTCGGCACCCCAAATCCTGCCACCCGGACCGAATAACCCTGTGGGCGTTCTTTGGATCAACCTCGCCAAAGGAGACTCTACAGATCCTCTTCCCTTTGGACTTCACGGAACCAGCTTGCCCTCAGAAATGAATTCATTTGAAGGCATCGGTGGATTTCGTGTTTCCAATTGGGACATCATCCGGGCCGCCAAACTGCTTCCCAACGGCACCAAACTTCAATGGAAACCTTGATTCGATGCCCCATTTAAAAGTTTCTGTAAATTCCCGTATTCTTGTGCGAATTTCCCTCCCATCAGCATGAAACTCAAAATCTGGTCACTCACGGCGCTCGTCGTCGCTGTCTCTGCTCTTTACCTCACAAGCGCTTCCTTGTCCGCCAAGGCCCAACTCCCCCCACGCCCAGCTTTAACGGCCGAAGCGGCTACAGCCGGCCTCCCCACTGTTCAAACAGCGCCCGTAATTGATCCAACTCCAGAGCCAACTCCGACTCCGCTTCCACCAAGGAAGCAGTCCTACAATAAGTGCCATGTCGCAGGTTCCGAGATCGCCATCACTTTCGATGATGGTCCGCACCCGAAGCTGACGCCCATGCTTTTGGATATGCTGAAGGAACGCGGCATCAAGGCGACCTTCTTTCTCGTCGGCAAAAATGCCGCTGATTATCCCGAAATCGTCCAACGCATCGTCGCTGAGGGCCACGAGGTTGCGAATCACAGCTGGTCGCATCCCCAACTCACCAAACTTGGCCCGGACGCTTTAAATGCCGAAATAACTCATACCAATAATGCGATCCATCAGGCTACGGGTATCAAAACGACCATCATGCGCCCGCCCTATGGAGCCACCAACGCCTCGATCACAAAACGCCTCAATGAGGAATTTGGACTCACTGTCATCATGTGGTCGGTTGATCCACTCGATTGGAAGATTCGCAACTCGTCACATGTCACCAAATACATCACGGAAAACACAACTCCGGGAGCGATCATCCTCGCGCATGATATTCACCCCACCACAGTCGAGGCCATGCCCGCTGTTTTCGATACCCTCACAGCCAAAGGCTATAAGTTTGTAACGGTATCGGAACTCATCGCCTTGGATCTTCCCGAACCCGTCCAACCCACCCCGAAATCGACACCCGCGAAGACCAAGGATTAGTCTTCGACCGCCGGATCAGTTTCCGTATTTGATCGAGCATCCGTAGGCCTCGGTCTTAGGCACAGAGACAGGTTTTCCAGCCAGAGTTTCATTAACAGCGGCTTGGACATAGTTTTTGGCATCGGCGATCTCCGCGGGATCCGGAGACTTTTTGTCATCAATCGCGCCGTGATAAACGAGAACGCCATCGGCATTGATCACATACATCTCGGGGGTACGCTTGGCTCCATAGATCCGGCCGACCTTTCCCTCTTCATCAAGCAGGTAGGCGGTCGCTTTGGCGCCGTTATCAGAACAGGATTTGGCGACTTCCTCGACCGTCATATGGCCCTGCTTCCCTGGCGCAGAGGAGCAAATAGAGATCCAGACGACGCCCTTGTCGGTGGCTCCTTTTTGGAGCTTCTGCATGTTGCCAGAGCCATAGTGTTTTTTGACGAAGGGACATCCCATGTTGGTCCATTCGAGCACGACAACCTTCCCTTTGAAATCGGAGAGGGACGTTTGTTTCCCCTCGCAATTTGGGAGAGTGAAATCGGGCGCCGATTGACCAAGATCGACGTCGGCGTGAAGAAAACCCGCGAGTGCCATGAGAATGAGAAGGGATTTTTTCATAGATTCCAAAACTGCCATTACGATGGCGCTTACGCAAGCTGTCATGGAAGACGATTGAGGGCGTCGGCCAAAATGGATTCCGTCAGAAGCTCGGGAAGCACCACCGGCGCAGTGGCATTTCCGCTGGAATAAATGACGTAAAGAGGAACCCCAACACGACCGAAACTCTTAAGCGCAGCAGTGATTTCAGGATTGGAATTCGTCCAGTCCGCCTTCATCGGGATCACTTTTTTAGACGCAAAAAGCGATCGCACCACGGACGTGTCGATGGCCGTTCGCTCATTGAATTTACAGGTGATGCACCAGTCGGCGGTGAAATCCAGAAACACGGAATTCCCCGCCGCCAACTCGGCCTGCAATCGCGCCTGACTGAAGGGAACCCAGGCAATTCCTGTCGTATCCGCTTTACCTGCTAGGGCGAATTTCTGCCCTAGAAAATACCATCCACCGCCAAGGCCGAGCGCCGCAACAATCGCAAGCGAAAGGACACGGTGACGACCCGTCGGCCCACAGAATGCCCCATACACCCAGCAAGCAAGGGCTACACAAAGAAGGAAGCCCCCAAAGGCGATGACTCCATCCAAGCCGCGCTGACCACCGAGAATAGCAAAAATCCATAGGAGCGTGGCGAAAAGCGGGAAGGCCATAAATTGCTTCAATCGTTCCATCCACATTCCGGGCCTCGGCAAAAACTTCATCCATCCCGGTTGGGCAGTGAGAAGAAAATACGGAAAAGCCATGCCCGCAGCCACGGAGGCAAACATGGCGACAATCACTGGCCCTGACTGGCTGAATGCGAATCCCAGCGCACTTCCCAGAAAGGGCGCGGTGCATGGTGTGGCAAGGAGAGTCGCAAAGACCCCTTGGAAAAACGAACCCGCGTGACCCTCGGTGGATCCCGCCGATTCCAAAGCCGTTGCCGTTCGACCAGGAAGAATGAACTCAAAGACACCAGCGAGGTTCAGTGCAAATACGAATACCACCGTCCCCATCACGATGTTGAACCAAGGGTTCTGAAACTGGAATGCCCATGTGACCTCGGAGCCACCGGCCTTCAGCGCAACGATGACCGCAGCCAAACCGAGGAACCAGGCAAAGATGCCGCCGATAAAGGCCATGCCGTGTGAAAAAATTCTCCACCGTGATTCGCCTGCCTGTTGGATAAAACCAAATATCTTGAGCGATATCACCGGTAGCACACACGGCATCAGATTGAGGATCACTCCGCCCAGAAATCCGTAGAACAAAGCCAACCAAAGCCCCATCGGTGCAACGGCGGCCTTCTCGAAAGAAGCCAAACTTGGCGACTCCACCACCAACCACGAGCGTCGCGATGTCCCCTCGCCTACGGCCAATACTCCACGGAAAGCCCCCTCCACACTCAACTCCAACGTAT
The DNA here is from genome assembly GCA_009920585.1 of bacterium. Taxonomy (GTDB): domain Bacteria; phylum Verrucomicrobiota; class Verrucomicrobiia; order Chthoniobacterales; family Terrimicrobiaceae; genus UBA967. The sequence goes on along the minus strand of RFZT01000143.1, from coordinate 590 downwards.
CTGGACTCACGATTTTCGGGTGTCCAACGGATTGATCAACATTGGGCAGGGGGAAAAGGGCGATCGAGGTAGATGGAGGCAAACCGCCGACGGTGAGCTTCAGATTTTTTCCACTCCGCTGCCAGGTCAACGCAAATGGTGGCGGGCTCGCGAGGGGGATCTGTCTCCGAAATTCCTCAAAGATCGCCACGTTGTCAGGCGTCGCAGAAGCCCCCACGGGCAATTCCAACTCCAAATCCGCTCCACCCGGAATGCACGTGTCTTTGCAGACCAACCACGACGCCTTGGCTCGAATCGTCACGCTGCCAGATGCGTCCGTTGCCGGCGTGATCGTGGTCAGCAGGAGGACGCGGTTTCCGTAGGCATAGGTTTGGATGTCGCCTGGCTCGAGTTTCGCTTCAGGTGCGGGCCATTGAATGGGCCCGGCGCGGAATCCCTCCGGCAAGTTCCATTGCACGCGGGTCGGGAATCCCGCATCGCCGCTATACTCCCAATAGGTGTGCCAATCAGAAGCCATTTCTAAAAGCAAACCGACTTGAAAATCACGCCCCGGAACGATCGCCGAGGTATCTGCAATCAGGGTCGCTTTG
>RFZT01000142.1 GCA_009920585.1 bacterium | reverse complement strand
AAAAAACAAGGGTGCACGACCACTCCAAGATCTACGCTTTGACGTAGACCTCGGCTCCCGTTTCAACGAATTCCTTGGCCTTCGCATCCATGCCCTGCTGAAGCGCCTCGTCTTCGGCGATACCTTGTTCAGCCGCATATTTACGGACGTCTTCCGTGATCTTCATCGAGCAAAAATGCGGGCCACACATGGAGCAAAAATGCGCCGTCTTAGCCCCATCCTGCGGCAGGGTTTCATCATGAAATTCTCGCGCTGTTACAGGATCAAGGCCGAGATTGAATTGGTCTTCCCAGCGAAATTCGAAGCGGGACTTAGATATGGCGTTGTCGCGGTATTGCGAGCCGGGGTGTCCCTTCGCGAGGTCAGCCGCATGGGCCGCAATCTTGTAGGTGATCACGCCGTCCTTAACGTCTTTTTTATTCGGCAGTCCGAGATGCTCTTTCGGTGTGACGTAGCAGAGCATCGCGCAACCGTACCATCCAATCATTGCCGCACCAATGCCACTTGTAATGTGGTCGTAGCCCGGAGCGATATCCGTCGTAAGCGGCCCGAGGGTATAGAAGGGCGCCTCATGGCACCACTCGAGTTGCTTGGCCATATTTTCCTCAATCATGTGCATTGGCACGTGACCAGGGCCCTCGTTCATGACTTGCACTCCCTTGGCCCACGCACGCTCGGTGAGTTCACCCTGAACCTGAAGTTCACCAAATTGAGCTTGGTCATTTGCATCGGCGATCGAGCCGGGCCGCAAACCATCACCAATACTGAAGCTCACGTCGTACGCGGCCATGATGTCGCAGATATCATCCCAATGCGTGTAGAGGAAATTCTCTTTGTGATGGGACAGACACCACTTTGCCATGATGCTGCCGCCGCGCGAAACAATACCAGTCATGCGGCGCGCCGTGAGCGGCACAAATCGCAAGAGAACGCCGGCGTGAATCGTGAAGTAGTCGACTCCCTGCTCGGCTTGCTCAATGAGCGTGTCACGGAAGATTTCCCAAGTCAGATCCTCTGCCTTTCCACCGACTTTTTCCAAGGCTTGATAGATGGGAACCGTGCCGATCGGAACTGGAGAATTGCGTAGGATCCATTCGCGCGTGGCGTGGATATTTTTTCCGGTGGAAAGATCCATGACGGTATCCGCGCCCCACTTCGTCGCCCATCGCATCTTCTCGACTTCCTCATCAATACTGGATGCCACAGCACTATTGCCGATGTTCGCGTTGATTTTCACCAAGAAATTCCGACCGATAATCATCGGCTCAAGCTCGGGATGATTGATGTTTGCTGGGATGATGGCTCGACCGGCAGCAACTTCGGAGCGCACAAATTCAGGCGTGATCTCGTTGGGAATGCGCTGAGGAAAACGACGAAAGATGGAAGGAGTGTAATCCGTGCTCCCAGTCGGGGAGTTCGATATTTGCGTGGAACCAGCGTGCTGCTTGTCGAGATGGTTCCGAGCGATGTCGTCTGCCAGATCAGCAATTTTGGCACGTCCCATATTTTCACGGATGGCGATGAATTCCATTTCGGGAGTGATCACACCTTGGCGGGCATACCACAATTGCGTGACGGGATGGCCCGCCGAGGCGCGAAGCGGCTTGCGGCGGAGCCCAGGAAACTCCACCAACCTATTGCGCTCAGCGTTGCTCGCATATTCCGCGTGGACGCGGGTCAGATAACCGTTGTCCTGCGGTTTGATTTCGCGTCCGGCATACTCCTCAACATCGCCTCTGGATTGGATCCAAGCGGCACGCAGGGCAGGAAGACCATTTTCCACATCTCCGTCAAAAGCCTCATCGCCCCAAGGTCCCGAAGCATCATAAACGCGGACAGGCTCATTATTCTCAATCGAGCCATCCATGCGCTTCGTGTCTGAAAGGCTGATCTCCCTCATTGGCACTCGAACATCGGGATGGAGGACCCCAGAAACATATGTTCGCTTGGAATTCGGAAGGGGGTCACTGCTCTTGGGTTCAAATGCGTCTACGGGTGCGATCATTTTCGGTGGTTGTTGGATTTGTTCGACTGAATGTGCTTTCGCCAAAAAAGAATCACCAGTGAGAAGCCACCAAAGACACTAAACCATACTGTCTTTGCTGCTCCCTACGCCGGTGTGATCCGTTTCAGGTTCAAAGGGTCTCCCAGTCGCGAATGACCGCACTGGAACTCTCAGCCCATCATAGGCTCCCCTGCACATCTCCATGCTTCTCGCAGGTTCGCGCACAGGTCAATCGATAAAAAAAGACCCATCCATGAAAAACTCCCAACTCACCCGAAAAAAATCCAAAAAAATCCATTGCTAAATGGGGAAAAGTGGGTAATTGTGGGTCCCCGTGGTGAATTTTGTCTAATCAAACCTAATAAAATGCCGCCAGAAACCCCATTAGCGCCCCTGTATTCGGGGACTTATGAGAGAGCGTTGGACGCCAAGAAGCGTGCGGCGATCCCATCGGCATGGGTAACCTCGGAAGCCACCGAGTTTTTTGTAATCCCACATCCACAGGAAGGTTACCTGATGGTCATGCCTCCTGGGGAATTCCACGCGACCGAGCAACGGATTTTGAATTCCGGGGCATCCGCCCAAGAAAAGCGCCAGGCGATTCGCCAATTTTTCAGTGCGGCCCACAAAGTGTGTCCCGACAAGCAAGGGCGCGTACTCGTTCCTGACTCGCACGCCACGGCTGCCGACCTGACTGGGGAGATTGTTTTTATTGGAGCGGGAAGACGCTTTGAAATCTGGTCGAAGCAGCGCCACTCGGCCGCCTGCGAAGCCAATGCGGAAATTTATCAGCGCGTCGCCGTCGATATCGGCTTGTGATTTTGATGAAAATGAAAGGCAACAAATGAAGATGGAAGGAAACTGATCAAACCATGCGAACGAGCAAATCGCTCATCAGCAGGCCCAGTATCCATCGCACTTGGAGAACCTATGAGAAACTTAGATTGCGACAATTTTTTAGGCATGACATCCACTCCTTCTAGCCAAGCGAGGTTGCCCTACCATCTTCCGGTCATGGCCGAGCAGGTGAAGGCATATTTGCGTCCAGCGCTAGGCATGCTCCTGCTCGACGGCACTGCCGGCGGAGGCGGTCACACCAATCTGATGCTCGAAGCCGGCGCGGAAGTGATCTCATTGGATCAGGATCCAGAGGCCTTGGCAGAATGTCAAAAACGCTTGGCCCATTTCGGCACAAAATCGCGCTTGGTTGAATCCAATTTCAGCAAAGCCCCAGCGGCTTTAGACAGCCTGGGAGAAGATCGGCTGTTGAATGGCGCTTTGCTTGATATCGGCGTCTCCTCCCACCAATTGGACGCGGCCGAAAGAGGATTTTCCCTCATGCAAAATGGCCCACTGGACATGAGGATGAGCCCGCGCGCCGCATTGACCGCCGCCGATGCCGTCAACACGCTGCCAGTCTCCGAACTCACCCGGATCTTCAAAGAATATGGGGAAGAACCATTCGCGCGGCAGATTGCGGCGAAAATCGGAGAAATTAGAGAATCCAAGCCATTCCAGACGACCTTTGACCTCACGGAAGCCGTGACGATGGTATCACCTCGCCGTGGCCCTCGGCATCCAGCCACTAAGATTTTTCAGGCTTTAAGAATTCATGTGAATGATGAGCTCCATGCTCTGAGGGAAGCTCTGCTTGAAATCCCGCCCCTGCTCGCTCCTGGGGCACGCTTGGCCATTCTTACGTTCCACTCGCTTGAGGACAGGATCGCCAAGGTCTACTTCCGCGAGCAAAGCCGAGAGTGGATTGACCGCCCAGAGTGGACAGCGCCGCGCCGCAATCCGAGTCGCATTTTCAAGCTCCTGACAACCCACCCCATCACCGCCAGCGAAGCAGAAATCAACCAGAACCCGAGAGCCCGTAGCGCCAAGCTGAGGGTTGTCGAAAAAATATAAAATCCCACATGAACTCACCACTCACTCCTCAGACTCGCTCGAACCCAATTCAGCTAGCAAAAGCCATTAAGTTTATCGCCTTTGCGGTCACAGTGGGAGCTTTGGGACTCTCCTATGTTTATTTGAAAAACCAGCAGTTTGCGTTAGGCGAAGAGATCCGACTCACTGAAAAAAGAATCAAACAAATCCGCGCTGAAAATGAAGTTCTGTTGGCTAAAACCACAGAGTTATCCTCCCGCAGGGCTCTCCAACAGGGGATGATGAACGGATCGCTTCATGTTGTTCAAATCTCAGGTGATAAAATCGCCCGTCTCACCCCAGCCTCACCAGCCATGGAAGACGGAGTTCTTCGGACAGCATCCAACGAAAGAGCGGCCAGATGAAGAGACCTGAGTGCATACGCATAGCTTTTGCCTGTGGAATCGTGGCCGTCATATTCACGATTTTCTCGGCTCGCCTTGTACATCTGCACATCACAAAAAACAAAGAATACAAACAACTCGCCGCCGAAAAACATCTGATGCGCCAGATCATTCATGCCAAGCGGGGTATGATTTTGGATCGAAACGGGGAAATTCTTGCTTCAAACTTGCCGGTCCGAACAGTTGTTGCTGATGCCTCTCTCATCAAAAACCCTGCCGCAGTAGCCGCCCTCGCGTCCCAATTTCTCGGACTGAAAGAAGCGGACGTTCTTAAAAAGATTTCTTCGCAGAAGAAATACATCGTCCTCAAAAAGGAAGTCCCAGAGGAAATCTATGTGGACCTCGATGCGGCCATGCAAAAAGCGAAATTGCGCGGTGTTACCTTTGAACAGGATGCCATTCGGACTTATCCCAACGGCGAATCACTCGGTCATGTTCTGGGATTCTTGGATCACGAAGGGAAAGGCATTCAAGGAATCGAACTGACCATGAATAGCCTCCTTGCTGGCAAAAACGGCTATCGCTATATCGAGCGCGATCGGACGGGCAAGGAAATCATGCTTTATAGGGGCGCCGAGGAGGAACCCGTTCATGGCAAAAACATCCGCCTCTCGATTGACATGAGCCTTCAGTCGATCCTCGAAGAGGAAATCGATAAGACTTTTAAAGAACTCAAACCGGAGACGGTCACCGGAATCATTCTGGATCCAAAAACAGGCGAAGTTTTGGCCATGGCCAACCGCCCCTGTTTCAATCCCAACGAGCCCGGAAAAGCCGAACCCGAGCAGATGAAGAACCGCGCCATCATTGATATGGTAGAACCGGGATCGACATTCAAAATCGTCGTCGCCGCCGGCGCCTTGAACGAGGGCACCGTGAACGAAAAGACCAGCATTTTTTGCGAAAATGGCCGCTTCCTCTATGGGGGAAAGATTTTGAAAGATCACCACGGGTACGGGGACATGAACGTTCATGAGATCTTGGTCAAATCCTCGAATATCGGCTCCGCAAAGATGGCCATGCTCATGGGAGGCGATAAATACTACGAGTATGTGCGGAAATTTGGTTTCGGTGACCGCCACGGAATTGAGCTTCCTGGTGAAATCTGCGGCCTCGTTCACCCACCGGCCCGATGGGACAAACTCACGATCACTCGCATGCCCATGGGTCAGTCCGTAGCTGTCACTCCGCTCCAAATCACGATGGGCATGTCCGTCATTGCCAATGGGGGACACCTGATGGCCCCGCATATCATTAAGTCGGTGGAAGACCTAGATGGCACAAAGATTCTTGAGAAAGCTCCGAAGGTTGTCCGCGAAGTGGTTCCTGAAAAAACGGCCCGCTTTATCGCCGATGCACTCGTTGGCGTGACCCAGCCTGGCGGTACAGCCACTTATGCTCGAGTGAATGGCTTTGAGGTGGCTGGAAAGACCGGCACAGCCCAAAAGGTGAGCGCCAAGGGCGGCTATGCAGCTGGAAAATACGTGGTTTCATTTGTGGGATTCATGCCCGCCGAGGATCCGCGCTTTGTTTGCCTGATCATGGTGGACGATGCCAAAATTGCTTCGAATTTGAACTACGGTGGGCTTGTTGCCGCCCCCGTCTTTTCACGCGTCGCAGAAAAGGCCGCTCGCCACTTTGACCTGACTCCGACACTTCCCCCAATTCCATTGCAAGACATGCCCATGGCTAAGGCCGAAACATTGAACGAGGCCACCCACTAAAAAGCCATATGCGACTCACCGCCCTTCTTAAATCTTCAGAAATCGCACAAGGGCTCGCCGACCCCGAGATCACATCCCTTTGTTACGACTCGCGCAAAGCCGAAAAGGGATGTCTTTTTTTTGCTCTCCCAGGAAAAAACAACGATGGAGCCGCATTTGCCGCACAGGCCGCTGAAAAGGGGGCTGCTGCCATCGTTGCTGAAAAATCCATCGACCAAAGCGATTGCCCGTTAATTCTCGTATCCGATGCCAGAAAAGCCATGGCCGACATCGCTGCCGCATTCCATAGCCAGCCCTCGCTCAGCCTCAAAACGGTCGGCATCACAGGCACGAATGGAAAAACAACTACCGCCTTTCT
>RFZT01000141.1 GCA_009920585.1 bacterium | reverse complement strand
GAAAAGCAGATGCTTCGCCTTGGAAACAGCAGATCCTCGGGACTCCGCCATCAACTGATAGACGGTATTAAAAAACAACGACTGAATGCCGGTGCGATTCCACATGTCACTAGCGCCAACGAGTCGCTCGGCTTCGGCGATCATCCCATCGGTGCGGCTATCGCGATACATTAAGGGTTCGTTGACGATTTGACCGTTGCCATCGATGAGCCCGTAGTCAACACCCCAAGTGTCAACGGCCACGCTCACAATGTGGTTGCCGAATCTCTTGCCTGCTTCAGCAAGGCCGCTCTGGATGTCTTGAAAAAGTCGTGTTGCTTCCCAATGCCACCCATCCGCATGTTGAACCCCATTATTCGGGAAGCGGTTGACTTCCTCGAGTACGAGTGTGGATCCATCAAAGTGGCCAGCCATCACACGACCACTGGAAGCTCCAAGATCGACGGCTAAGTAGGTGCGAGTATTCATAAGTTTTCGTCAGCAACCTCCACTCGCATTCCCTGCGAGAGAAGAGAGGTGTAAATATGTGAGTCGGGGAGTGAGTCGGTAATCCAAAGATTCACATCCGAATTATGAGCAAAAAAGTAACTCGATGCCAGTCCGGTTTTTGATTTGTCGGCGAGGAGGAAAACTTCTCCGGCGAGTTTGACGATGCGATTCTTAGTTCGGCACTGTTCTTCCGTGGCTTCACTCAATCCTTTTTCAGGATCAATTCCTCGGCAGGAAATGAATGCGGCATCGATACGGTGCGTCTCCAATCCAATGTCTGTGCCCCACCCAGTACAGGAGAGGGACGTAGAACTCAAGTTGCCGCCAAGGACAACGACTCTCACGGAAGGTTTTTCTGAAAGAACGAGTGCAGTTTGCAGTGCGTTCGTAAGAATTGTCACCGGTTGATCCGGCATTCGAATAGCCAGTTCATGCACCGTCGTGCTCGCATCAAAGTAAAGAGTCTTCCCTGGCTGAATATGAGCCAAGGCCGCCTTGGCGATCAGGGCTTTTGCTGTCGCATTTTGTTCCGCGCGCACTCGTCGGGTAAAGTCCAAGCGGCTGGAGTCGATAGGCATGGCGCCCCCATGCGAGCGTTTCAATGCTCCCGCCTGCTCTAGTTTTTCAAAATCTCGGCGAACTGTCTCCTCGGTAACGCCGAGTTCCTTCGCGATTTCAGTCGTGCGTAAACTCCCGTTGGAGTTCAGGTGCTGAAGCAAAGTGCGATGGCGTTCAAGGGCGAGCATGTGGGAATATGTGGGAATATCTTTGTTTGTATCCGTTTTTTCTTGCAAGGCAATTCAAAATGTTGAAGGATGCCATTTCCATGTCATCTACAAACCCAGCAGCAAACAGCAAATACAAGCACGTCACAGCGCATTGGGCCCCCACGGATCCCGTGGCTCCCAATTCGGTCGAAGAACTGATTCACCGTTCTAACTGCCTCGGCACTGATCAACGCATCACCAATACCGGCGGTGGAAATACTTCCTCAAAAATCAAAGACAAAGACCCCGTCACCGGTGAAGAACTCGAGGTTCTTTGGGTGAAGGGATCGGGCGGCGATCTTCGTACGTCCAAGAAAGAAAATTTCTCCTCTCTGTACCAGTCCAAGCTTCTCGGACTTCAAAAACTTTATGCATCCCGTCCAGACAAGGGGATCAAATCGCAAGCCGAGGACGATATGGTCGCCATGTTCTCGCATTGCACATTCAACCTCAACCCGCGTCCATCTTCCATCGACACGCCGTTGCACAGCTTCATTCCGCACGCGCACGTTGATCACACCCACCCAAATGCCGCTATCTCGGTTGCCGCTTGTGCAAATAGCATTGAGGTGACGAAAGCGATCTATGGTGACGAGGTCGTTCACATTCCTTGGATGCGCCCTGGTTTTGAGCTCGGGTTGGCTATGCAAGAAGCCTGCAAACAACACCCGCAGGCTAAAGGATTCATCATGGGCCAGCACGGCCTCATCAACTGGGCGAATACCGGTCGCGAGTGCTACGAACTCACTCTGGAGTTGATCGACAAAGCCGCCGCCTACATTGAGAAAAAACAAGAAGAACGCGGTGGCGAAGCCGCCATCTTCGGTGGCTCAGTGCAGTCCGCACTTCCTGAAGAAAAGCGCCAGCAAGTGTTCGCAGAACTTCTGCCTTGGCTCCGCGGTCAGGTGAGCAAAAAGAGGCGCTTCATTGCGACGATCCAAGACGACTCAAAAATCTTGCGCTTCGTGAACTCCAAAGACGCCCCCCGTCTTGCGGAACTTGGAACAAGCTGCCCGGACCATTTCCTTCGCACGAAAATCAAGCCCCTTTACATCGGCAAGGCCCCATCTGCGGATTCCTCGGTTGAGGATATCGTTGCCAGCCTCAAGGCCCAGCTCACAGCAGGTCTGGAAAAATACCGCGCGGATTACGCCGCCTATTACAATGCCTGCAAGCGTCCAGCATCGCCAGCGATGCGCGACCCGAACCCCACGGTGATTCTGATCGCAGGTCTCGGTATGATCGCTTTCGGCAAAGACAAATCCGAATCCCGAGTGACGGCCGAGTTTTACAACTGCGCCGTCGAAGTGATGCGTGGTTCCGAAGCTATCGGGGGCTACATTTCGTTGCCGGCTCAAGAAGCATTCGACATCGAGTATTGGGCGTTAGAGGAAGCCAAGCTCCAGCGTATGCCTGCCGACAAGGATTTGGCTGGTCGTGTGGCTATTGTGATCGGTGCCGGTAGCGGTATCGGCCGCGAAACAGCTCTGCGACTCATTCCTGAAGGGGCTCACATCGTTTGCGTGGATCTCAATGCCGCCGCAGCCCAAAGCACAGCCGACGAAATCCTGAAAAAAACAGGTCTTGGCATTGGTGTTGCCGGAACCGGTATTTCCGCCTGTGGCCCAGCCATCGGCATCGGTGCGGATATCACCAAGCGCGACAGCATTCGCGCCATGTTGGACCAAGTGATTTTGGCCTATGGTGGATTTGATTCCATCATTGTCACAGCGGGCATCTTTGTTCCAAGCGACACGACAGGTCACATCCCAGACGACAAATGGGCGCTCACCTTTGGCATCAACGTTACTGGCAGCTACCTCGTTGCTGATGAAGCTTCGAGAAACTTCCGCGATCAGGGATTGCGTGGCTCGATGGTTCTCACCACTAGCGCCAATGCTGCCGTGGCCAAGAAGGGCAGTATCGCTTACGATACCTCGAAGGCAGCCGCCAACCACCTCGTTCGCGAGTTGGCTATGGAGCTATCCCCGCTGGTTCGCGTCAACGGCGTCGCTCCGGCGACCGTCGTTCAAGGCAGCGCGATGTTCCCAAGGGATCGTGTTATTGGATCCCTTGCGAAATACGGCATCGCCTACACCGATGATGAACCTACGGACTCTCTCACCACGAAGCTCGCGCAGTTCTATGCGGATCGCACGCTCACCCGTTCTCCGATCACGCCTGCGGATCAAGCCGAGGCTTATTGCCTCTTGGTTACGGAGAAGTTGTCCAAGACAACAGGTCAGATCATCACGGTTGATGGTGGTTTGCACGAAGCCTTCTTGAGATAATACAAAACAAAATGGGCCTGCTCTCTCACTTTGAGGGAGCAGGCCTTTTTGTTCTTAAACGACTCTCGAATCGGGTCTATTTGCAGGCCTTGGCCATGGCCAGTAACTGCAAGTCCAAGGGACTCGACTTCAGTGGCTGAAATTTCTGCCTCATGATTTCGACTGTTCGGAGGGCCCGCACCTTGCTTCCTTTTTCGATCAGAGCGTTGACGAAGGGAACGCCGACTTGGTTGACGAAATTGCCGCCTCCAGCTTTGCCTATGGATTGAAGTTGTTTGTGGAATTCCATTGCGCCTTTGTTGACGCCGCCAGCCTCCAATGCTGCTTGCACGCGAGTTGCCGCGACTTCGCAGCTAAGGTCCGTGCGGGAGTTTAAGTTTTGGGTCAGTATCAGGTTCTCCGTCTTCGCTGCGTCTAGGGATTTCCCAGTTTCTCGTTGAAGGGTCGCTAGGGCCTGTTGGTGGTGGACTTTGGAATCCGGATTTCGGCTGAGAGCCTTAATCGCTTGCTCGTGGAGTTGAATCCGGTCGTTGATTGGGGCCTTCACCCTATCCGAAAAATCGCCAAAACGACTCCAGGCGACGGGGTTTTCTGGGCAGACGCGCGTGGCATTCTCGAGTGCTAAGCGGGCGTCATCAAGGCGGCCTGCATGCTCAAATATTTCAGCCATGGCAAGTGCACTCATCGAAGCTAGAAACTCCGGTCTTTCGCGGAATCGGGCGGCGAGTTGCTGGATGTCGTGATCACTCACTGGTTGCCAAGTCTGCGGATCAAGGGCTGTTCCTGTCACCAGGTTTTGCGAGGAATCCCGGCCGCAGTTTAACTCCCACTTACTTGTGCTGCTCATGTAGCCAAACCAAGCATGCCCCCCATTGGAACCTTGACCGCTGAACATAATAGTGGGAAGACCTAGAGACTTGCCGCAAAGAGCGGCGTGATAGGCTTGGTCAATGCAGATTCCCCCGCTTTTCTCAATAGCGGCCAATGTGTATGGGCCATATTCCCAAACGTATTTTTTAGATGTGATGCGTTCATCTCTATATCGGACCATCGAAAAGGCCTGATCAAAATTCCCCGGCCGCAACCGGATTTTCTTTTGAGCCCATGTCATCTCGGCGGGGGTGATGAACGCATCGACGACGAATTTGAGTTCAGTTGGCGAAAATCGGCGAAGATCAAGAAGGAGCTTGTGGGATTCATTCGCCTCAACCCAGCGACCAAATTGCACTTCCGGAGAGGCGATCTCCTTTGGCACTAAATCGGATGGGACTTGGTGATGGGGCCAGAATGAAGGAACAGCGGAGTCGGACACGAAGGCGATGGCAATCGCGAGATTGGCATATTCGCGCCATTGGTTGGGGTAAGCTTCTCGAATTGCGCGGAGGTTTTTTAAGACTAATGGGAAAAAGTCGCGGTCATCGCAGGTGGTAAAAAAGGCCCGAAGGAATCCAGAGTCGGCCAGGGCTTCGAAAGCCAAACTTTTCCCGGCAAACTCACTCAGAAGACCTCCATCTAAGGAAGAGCCTGATGGTAACGCGTTATCCTGTAACGTGCGGCGGATTTCAGGAGCGCTCGCCATTCGTGAGGCTTCCTCGAGTGAGATCAGGATGGCATCCGGCGGGGGAGTCAGCCCGGGAGACACAAAAATCAGCTCGGCTGTATTTGGGCGTCGGCAAAAGTGCCGTTGAACGAGGGCGGCATTTTCAGTGGAAGCCTCACGGGAGAGGAGTTCGCACCAGCGCCATAGGTCGAGCCATTCGACAAATGCGGCTGCGCTCGCTGGGTTGGCTTTTTTTTGATCTCCAGGTTTATAGTAACCGGCGAGCTCGCTTTCCAAATGGTTTCGGGCGTTTTCAAAGCCCTCATTCGCGAGACTCGCTATATCCGAATTCGTCGGAGGGGATTCCAAATTGTATCCCCAAGCGGATTGCAATCCCACTGGAGATGCCAGTATAAGCATGAGCAGATAAGGGCAAAGTTTGGTCAAAATAAATGCGGGGTGTTCGCCGGTAAATTTCACAATGGTGTGCTCGTTCTTTAGCAACCTGCATTGACTCTCGCTAATTCACAGCAGAATTTTGTTCAGAGGTGGGCTTTTTCTTCATTGACCGCCCGTGCTGTCCAAATCGCTTTTTTTAGATTAGACCTTCCCATATGCCGCTCGCTTGCCGTCTCTTGGAATTCGCAGCTAATCCCGCCGCTTTAGCCATTCAGGAAGTGCCATCTTCACCACCGGAATCCGGCGAAGTCGTACTTAGCATGCTGGCGGCGTCCGTGAATCCTGCGGACCTCAATGTCATTGAGGGCACGTATGGTGAGTTGCCTCCTCTTCCATCTACAATTGGCAATGAAGGTTGCGGAATTATTTCTCAAATCGGTTCAAACGTCGAGGGGCTCACGATCGGCACTCCGGCGATCGTCCTGCGAACAGGTACTTGGACGACCGAAATGCGAGTTTCGGCCGCTGATGTGATCCCTCTTCCCGTCGGTATCGACCCATGGCAGGCCGCTATGCTCAGCGTCAATCCCGCCACAGCTTGGAGAATGATGCACGATTTCACCCAACTCAAAAGCGGTGACTGGATTGTCCAAAATGCCGCAAATTCTGGGGTCGGACGCGCCGTCATCCAACTCGCCAAGGCACTTGGATTCCGTACGCTCAATGTCGTTCGACGTCCGGAGTTGATTGCCGAGCTTCAGTGTATCGGTGCGGATGTTGTCGTTCTTGAGGATGTGGATCTTCGCACCGAAGCGGTTCGTCTTTGTGGTGGCGAACTGCCAAGGTTGGCGCTGAATGCCGTTGGGGGATCAAGTGCACTCAATATCGCGAACGCGCTCGCTCCAGGATCTCCTCATGTGACGTATGGGGCCATGGGTCGCCAACCCCTCAAAATCCCTAATGGGTTGCTGATTTTTAAAAACATTTCCTTCCGTGGTTTCTGGCTTCGTCGCTGGAGAGAGGGG
>RFZT01000015.1 GCA_009920585.1 bacterium | reverse complement strand
ATTCAAAAATGGGGAATTGTGCGCCATTTAGGGGTGGCGGCCAAACCCCTAAAGAAATCGCTTTTTAATATTTGATGTTGATGTATGATGACTCACATGCGAGCGATCATTGATATCCCCGACCAACTCGTTGAATCGTTGGATCGGGTGGGCAAAACCTATCAAAAATCTCGAGCGGCTCTTGTTCGTGAAGCAATCACGGAGTTTTTGAGGGTAAAATCTATTCCCCAAGCAGAAGCCGCGTTCGGGCTTTGGAAGCAGAGAAATAAAGACGGTGTTGTGTATCAGAACGATTTGCGCCAGGAGTGGGAAAGTCCGTGAAGGCCGTCTTCGACACAAACATTTTAATCGATTACCTGAATGGAATCGAAGATGCGAAGATCGAACTCGCCAAATACAGCATCCGTCAGATCAGCGTCATTTCGTTGATCGAGGTTATGGTGGGAGCAACAAAGGCAGTAGAAGAAAACGCGATCCGCAGTTTTCTTGGCACTTTTGAAATTCTTGAACTCTCTGCCGAGATCGCCAGTCAAGCCATCGCGATCCGGAAGCAATACCGCCTGAAAATCCCCGACGCGATCGTTTATGCAACAGCTCGAACCCAAGGCTGCATGTTGGTTTCCCGCAACACCAAGGACTTGAAACAGGAATGGCCCGACATCCGGATTCCCTACCAAATCTGATGCGCCCTAAAGCCACGGCGATTGGTCGGGGAGTTTCTGGGGAAAAGGGAGGTGGGGTTCGCGTAGCGGGGCCTGCAATGTGCCAAATTGCTTACGAAAACTGAGAGTCGTCGAGGACTTCATTCAATGGCATCGCACCCGTTTCCAGTTCTCGAATCGCCTCTGCGGCCATGGCATCGAATGCGCCAGATTTCACCGCTGCTTCGAACTTCTGATCCACGATGCCGGCAGTTCACTCCTCGACCATGCGATCGAGATCGATAGCCTCCTTCGCAGGCAGGCTCTTCACCAAATCCATGACCTCTGCAGCACTCATATGAAACAAAATAAACACCCTAAAATGAAAAAAACAACCACATCATGCAACCCATCGAATTTCATATCCTCCAATTCCCGTCTTGTTGAAAAATGATTTAAACGACACAAAACATTAACGAAAAAAAGGATGGCCCGCTCAACTACGCAAGACTACTTGCCGATTAGGGGAAGGATGAGTTCCAGAGATTTGGTGTAGAGTGGATGCCGTCCGGAGCGACTCAACTCGGCCAGGAGGGTATCAGCAATTTTGCCTCTGCCGGCAGGAAGGATCTGGCGCGTGTCGCGGGTTCCAGGAGCATGGATGCGGGATTCAAAAAAATCGCCGCTTTCGGATAGTTCGAGTTCGAAAAGGGCTTCTCCGCAATGAATCGAGACGAGGGAGAGATTGGGGCCGGGAACGGCGTTGATCACAAAGGGGATCATTTTTCCATCCGCCGTAATGAAGGAATCGACCTCATCCGAAGGTTTCCAGTTCAGACGTGAAGCCAACCAGCCTAGCAAGAGTAACCCTGTCGTTCGTTTGCCCGGCGCGCATTTGAGGTGCAGGGATTCGACTCCGCTCAGGCAGGGGAATGCCGAGGCATGGTCGAACATTCCCGCAAGGGCGAAGCGCCAAGAGTGAAGGCGTGTCCAGTCGAGATCGCAGAGGACCCTGCCGGTGGTGTCCGATGAGGAAAGGTGACGGATGATCGAGAATTGATGTGCCGGATTTTTCCATGTGCTGCTGTCAAAAATGAGGCGATCGACCCAACCCCAGAGTTTCTCATCGAGAGGTTCTGGGAATTCCGCTTTCCACCACAGGCAGAGGGGGAGGTCCGAATCGAGGTGAGAGAAAACAATGTTGGGAAGCGCATGGGCGCTGTCCCCATCGAGGCGGAATGTGATCTGCTCGGAGCAAATCTGGCGCTCGCCTTTACCCGCGAGATGGCAGTGGGCGCTGATCCAAGCCTTGGCTTCCGATACTGGGGCAAGGGGATTCGCCATGATCAAAATTGCGCGGCAGGCGTGTTTGCCGGCCACTGCCGAGATGACCTCGGTGTCGGCGGAGAGGGATTCGGTATCTTCCGTGTAAACGATGAAATTGATCAGCGAGGCGCGGGTCTTGGTGTCATCGCTGGATTCCCAGAGATGGCCGAGTTCCTTTTCGATTTTTCCGATTTCCACCGGAATGCCTGGATCAAAAGAATCGCTCACGGAGTTACAGCCGCCTCCAAGTTGAAGCTTGGCGAGTGATGAGTTCATCGGCTTCTCCGGGTCCCCATGAGCCAGAAGAGTAAAAGGCGAGATCGTCCGAGCGGGTCGCCCAGGCGGCGTGAATGGCATCGACAAATTTCCAAGCCTCTTCGACTTCGTCGCGTCGGGCGAAGAGGGTTGGGTCGCCGCTCATGGCGTCGAGGAGGAGGCGCTCGTAGGCCTCCGGCGTGGCTTTGCCGAAGCTCGTGCCGTAATGGAAGTCCATCTTCACCGGTTCGATGCGGAGGCTCGATCCGGGCATCTTGGCGCTCATACGAAGGGAAATGCCCTCATCTGGCTGAATGCGGATCACGAGCACGTTGTCATCGATGGATTCCCCAGTCGCTTTGAAAAGCACGGGTGGGACGCTTTTAAAGTGGATGGCGATTTCGGTGCCGCTTTTTGGGAGGCGTTTTCCGACGCGGATAAAGAAGGGGACCCCAGCCCAGCGCCAGTTGTCCACATTCACCTCAAGGGCGACGTAGGTTTCTGTGGTGGATTCGGGATCGACATTCAGTTCGTCGCGATAGGCGGCGACACGCTTGCCATTGATGGCTCCGGCCGAGTATTGGCCGCGGATGACGTGTTTAAAAACATCCTCACCGGTGAGCGGCCGGAGTGAGCGGAGGACTTTCACCTTTTCATCGCGAATCGAGTCTGCATCGAGGCCGGCGGGCGGCTCCATAGCGGTGAGACAGAGCAGTTGGAGGAGGTGGTTTTGCACCATGTCGCGGAGAGCGCCGGATTTGTCGTAGTAGCCCGCACGGCCTTCCACTCCGAGCGGCTCGCTCGCCGTGATCTGGACGTGGTCGATGTAGCGCGAATTCCACATGCCTTCGAAAATCGAATTGGCAAACCGGAGGACCATGATGTTTTGGGCGGTTTCCTTGCCCAAGTAGTGATCGATGCGGTAGGTCTGTGACTCCTCGAAAGCATTTTGAACGAGGTCATTCAATCCCCGTGCGCTAGGTAAGTCAGTGCCGAAAGGTTTCTCCACAATCACGCGAGCCCAAGAACCCTCGCGGGCTTTGTTCAATCCGCTTTTGCGGAGATTTTCCAAGATGACTTCAAACTGGTCGGGTGAGGCGGCTAGATAAAAAAGGCGATTTCCGCAGGTGCCTCGGGCGGCGTCGAGTTCGTCGAGTTTACGAGCCAGATCTTGGTAGCCTTCGAATTTATCAAATTCACTGCGGTGATAACTGACGCAGGAGGCGAAGCTTTTCCAAAGCTCGTCATTGAGACTCTGCCTAGAAAATTTCCGCGCTGCTTCTTCGAGTTCGGTTCGAAAAACCTCATCCGATTTGTCGCGTCGGGCAAAGCCCACAACGCTGATCGCGGGAGGCAGGGCCCCGTCGGCAGCTAGATTATAAAGGGCCGGGATGAGTTTGCGGTGCGTCAGGTCGCCTGTCGCACCGAAAATCACAAGTGTGCACGGGTCAGGCATAGTGCGCGAGGTGAGTCCCTCCCGCAGTGGATTTGTTCTCAAGGCTTCTGTTGGCATGAATAGTAACGAGTATAGTTCTGCTGAACGCAGATCAATCGGGAAAAAGACGGATGGTCCTAGCGGTGGTGCGATTTATTCCTCAGTCACGAAGCGAACTTCGCAATCAGGAATGTGTCATATTTTTGGCGATGACCCACTGGTCAAACTGCTCGGAGGTGAGGAAGCCCAGCGCGACGGCGGCATCCTTAAGGCTCGAAGCCTCTTTGTGGGCCTTCTTGGCGATCTGCGCGGATTTGTCGTAGCCGATGTGGGGATTGAGCGCGGTGACGAGCATCAGGGAATTTTCCACATAGCGTGCGATGACGTCCAAATTCGGCTCGATGCCGATGGCGCAATGGTCGTTGAAGGAATGGCAGCCAGCCGCAAGCAGGCGGACGGAATGAAGGAAATTATGAACAATAAGCGGCTTGAAGACGTTGAGTTCAAAATTGCCTTGGGATGCCGCAATGCCGATGGCGGTATCGTTGCCCATGACTTGGATCGAAAGCATGGTCAGAGCCTCGGATTGAGTGGGGTTGACTTTGCCGGGCATGATGGACGAGCCGGGCTCGTTTTCGGGTATGGTGAGTTCGCCCAGGCCGCAGCGGGGGCCGGAAGACAACCAGCGGATGTCATTCGCAATTTTCATCAGAGCGCAGGCGAGGGATTTGACTGCTCCGCTGGCGATGACGAATTCATTATGGCCGGACAGGGCGGCGAACTTGTTCGGTGCCGAGGTGAAGGGAAGTTGGGTGAGTTTGGCGATATGCGCAGCGGCGCGGTCGCCGAATTCCGGATGGGCATTTAATCCCGTGCCCACGGCGGTGCCGCCAATGGCGAGTTGGTAAAGACCGCCAAGAGACGTTTCGATGTCCTTCATGGCCTGATCGAGCATGGCAACGTAGCCGGAGAATTCCTGACCGAGCGTGAGCGGTGTGGCATCCTGAAGGTGGGTACGCCCGATTTTCACAATATCCGCAAAAGTGGTCGCCTTCGCATCGAGGGTGTCGCGCAGCTTCTTCACAGCGGGCAAGAGAACCTCGATGACAACAGCAGCCGAGGCGATCGACATGGCTGTTGGGAAAGTGTCATTCGACGACTGCGACATGTTGACGTCGTCATTCGGGTGGATCGGCTTCTTGCTGCCTTTCTCGCCGCCGGCGATCGCGATGGCGCGGTTCGAGATGACCTCGTTCGCATTCATATTGCTCTGCGTGCCCGAGCCGGTCTGCCAGATGCGAAGGGGAAAGTGGGCGTCGAGCTTGCCAGCGATCACTTCATCGGCAGCTTGAGAAATGAGTTCGCATTTTTCTTTTGAAAGCTTGCCCAAGTCAGTATTCGCCATGGCGGCGGCTTTTTTGAGGACACCCAAGGCTTTGATCATTTCGGGTGGGAGGATGTCTTCGCCGATGTCAAAATGGATGAGGGAGCGGGCGGTCTGGGCGCCCCAGTAGGCGTCATGCGGAACGGGAATCTCTCCCATGGAGTCGCTTTCGAGACGGTGCGTGGCGGGATTGTGTGGCTGAGTGATCATTTTTTAAGTTGGGAGGAGTTAGATATGGCGGATGAGATCGCTTTTATCGAAGCGAACTTTCGGTGTAGTGGCGTATTTGTCGGATGCCGAGCGATAGCCAACACAGCAGGCGACGACGGTGTTGAAGCCTTTTGCAGGCAGGTCGAGGATGGCATCGTATTCCCGTGGGTCTAGGCCCTCCATCGGACAGGCATCAACGCCAAGCAGGGCCGCGGACGTCATCAGATTTCCCAACGCGATATAAACCTGTCTTGCCGCCCATTCGCGTGCCCATTGGGAACGCGGTCCGTTGATGATGTCGCCCATCATCATGTCGCGGTAGAAGGCCAGCGAATCAAGTGTCACGCCACGGACTTCGGCGATGCGGGCGAGAAACTTCTCCACATAGGCCGTGTCGATTTTTTCAGGTATCGCAAAAACAACGTAGTGCGAGCAGTCGGTGACCTGTGACTGGTTCCACGAATGGACGCGTAGGCGTGCGAGGATGTCCGAGTCGGTGATAACAAAAAATTGCCAAGGCTGGAGGCCGTAGGATGAAGGAGTGAGAACCAGAGCGTCTTCCAGAACTTTCCATACATCGGTCGGGATTTTTTTTGAGGCATCAAATTGCTTGGTCGCATAGCGCCAGTGAAGGGACTCAAGCAGTTGGTCGGTGGAGATCGGGTTCATGCGCATCGCATGGGAATGCCGAGCGGCTTCGACTTCAAGCGATTTTTTAAACTCAATCGAAGGGTGGGGTGGTCCACGCTAGGCGGTCGAGCTCGAGATTTACTCCTCGGAATCCTCATCCACCTGCTGGTTGATGCGGCGACTGGTCGCGCATCCGCGCTTGGAAGAGGCAACAAAGTCAAAAAATTCCAACGCCTCGGGTTTCCATTCGGAGAGCCGCGCTTCGGCAATCGCTTCGCGGACGGGTTTCTCACCGCGGAAGACGAGTTGGAAAGCTCGGCGGATTTCGGTGCGGGTAGCGGCGTCGATACCGCAGCGGCGCAGGCCGACGAGATTGATCCCGTAAAGGATGTTGTAAAAATTTCCCAGAGTGAATGGGGGTATGTCTTTGTTGAAACGCGCTCCTCCGGCGATCATCGCCCTTCTGCCGATGCGGATGAATTGGTGGTATACCGATCCACCGCCCAGTACGGCCCCTTCGCCGACTTGCACATAGCCGGCCAAGAGGCAGTTGTTGGTGATGATGACATCATTCGCGACTTCGACATTGTGGCCTAGGTGGCATCCAACCATGAGAAAACAACGGTCGCCGACTTTGGTTGCTGTTCCTGACTTGGTGCCACGATGGATGGTTACGTATTCTCGGATGCGGTTGTTGTTTCCGATAATGACTTCACTCTCGATGTCCGGCGAGTGTGCAAAATCCTGTGGAGGTGCCCCCAATATGGCCCCGTAGCCGACGATGTTGTTGTCGCCGAGTGTGATTTTCCCGTCCAAAACGGCATTGGCTTGAATGGTGCATCCCGAGCCCACTTTCGCCTGACCGCCAATGATGACGTTTGGGCCGACCTCAATGTCGTCAGATAATTGAGCTGTGGGGGAGATAATGGCGGTGGGATGAATTTTCATATGAGTCCGGCTTCGCGGAAGCTGTAAAATGGAGTTCGGCCGCCCTCAGGCGAGCCAAGGATGACGTGATCGACGAGTCGAACCTGCAATAGATTCGCCGCTTCGAGAAGATTTTTTGTCACACGGTAGTCAGCCGCGCTTGGGGATGGATCGCCACTCGGGTGGTTGTGCAGCACCACCACGCCGTAAGCGCTATGGATGAAGGCTGGTCGAAAAACCTCCCTCGGATGAGCCAAGCTCTCATTCACCGAACCGCGTGTGATTTCCTCCGCGCGGATGAGTCGCAATTTGGAGTCCAATAGCAAGACGCGCAGGGATTCCTGTCGCAGCGCCATGAATTCTTGGCCGAAAACATCGAAAATCTTTTGAGGGGTATCTAGTATGGGGGTGAGAATGTCGCCGCGCGCCAAGCGTTTTCCGATTTCGAAGGCTGCCGCGAGTTCGATGGATTTCGCCGGACCGATACCGCGCCCTTTTTTTCGAATCTCCTTTGGCTTGCAGCGTGCGAGTTCTTTAAAGCCGCCAGCATCTCGAAGAAGTTCGCTTGCGATTTGGAGGGCATTTTTTCCAGGAATGCCGGTGCGAATGAAAATGGCCAGCAACTCCGAGTCCGACAAGGCTTCGAATCCCAACCTCTCTGCCTTTTCTCTCGGGCGGTCGGTCACCGGCATTTCATGAATGCGCATTGTTTCCATAATCGCAGACTACGCATTCCCATTTGAGCAAATCCAGCACGGAACGATCCCAACTCGGCCACCTTAGAAATTTAGCCATCTTGAGCAGGGAGGGAAGACGGGGACGCGAAAAAAGGCGCATTTTGTCTTTGACAGATTCGAGTCAGCCGCTAGGTTTTCCGTTCCTCTCGGAATTGGGAGACCGCCAAATGCCCATGTAGCTCAGTCGGTAGAGCACGTCCTTGGTAAGGACGAGGTCACCGGTTCAATCCCGGTCATGGGCTCCACCAACATCGCTCGGCAACCAACAACAAACCGAAAATTCAAGATGGCTAAAGAACAGTTCAATAGAAATAAACCGCATATCAACATTGGCACCATCGGCCACGTTGACCACGGTAAAACGACACTCACCGCCGCGATCACAACCGTCCTCGCTAAAAGCGGCGGCGCAACGGCGAAAAAATACGACGAAATCGACGCAGCTCCCGAGGAAAAAGAGCGCGGCATTACGATCAATACCGCCCACGTCGAATACGAAACCGCAAAACGTCACTACGCGCACGTCGATTGCCCCGGCCACGCTGACTACGTTAAAAACATGATCACCGGAGCCGCCCAGATGGACGGTGCTATTCTTGTTTGCAGCGCTGCTGACGGCCCTATGCCTCAGACCCGCGAGCATATCCTCCTTGCCCGCCAAGTCGGCGTGCCTTCCATCGTTGTTTTTATGAACAAAGTGGACATGGTGGACGACAAAGATCTTCTCGAGCTCGTCGAGATGGAAATCCGCGAACTCCTCAGCAAGTATGAGTTCCCAGGCGACACCATCCCAATCGTCAAAGGCAGCGCCCTCAAAGCACTCGAAGGCGACGCCGAATACGAAAAAGCGATCCTTGATCTCATGGCAGCTGTTGATGAATACATCCCACAGCCCGAGCGTCTCAAAGATCTTCCTTTCCTTATGCCTGTGGAAGACGTCTTCAACATTGAAGGTCGCGGCACTGTCGCCACCGGCCGTGTTGAGCGTGGTGTCCTCAAGAAAATGGAAGAAGTTGAAATCGTTGGTCTCGTTGACACCAAGAAAACAACTGTCACGGACATCGAAATGTTCCGCAAACTTCTCGATTTCGCTGAAGCCGGTGACAACGTTGGTGTGCTTCTCCGTGGTGTCAAAAAAGAAGACATCGAGCGCGGCCAAGTTATCGCCAAGCCAGGCACGATCAAGCCACACACCAAGTTCAAGGCCGAGGTTTATGTCCTCAGCAAGGACGAAGGTGGTCGCCACACACCATTCTTCACAAATTACCGTCCTCAATTTTACTTCCGCACGACAGACGTGACCGGAACTGTTAAATTGCCAGAGGGTGTTGAAATGGTGATGCCTGGTGATAACGTCTCTGTGGAAGTCGAGTTGATTACTCCGATCGCCATGGAAAAAACCATCCGCTTCGCCATCCGTGAGGGTGGACGCACTGTGGGTGCCGGACGTGTCGGCGAGATCATCGCCTAAGATACAAGCCCTAGGCCGGAATTCTTTCCGAAGGTCAGTAGCTCAATTGGTAGAGCAGCGGTCTCCAAAACCGCTTGTTGGGGGTTCGAGTCCCTCCTGACCTGTGGCCTTTTTTCACAATTCTCAAACCGATGTTTTCCAAAATCCGCAAGTTTACTACCGAAGTACGTGCCGAGCTCGGCAAGGCTCAATGGCCTTGGGATCCCAATGAAAAGGGATTCCGCCGCTACAAGGAGCTTACGGATTCGACGGTCGTGGTCTTTGTTGCCATGATCATCCTTGGTGGGTACATCGCTTTTTTTGATTTTATTCTTATCAATGTGGTGGGTTATTTGACCCGCCCATAACCCCACCAGTTCCCAATACAATGGCTGTAGCTCCGAAAGATCAGTGGTATGTTGTTCATGTCCTCGCAGGACAGGAGCAGAAAGTTCACGATAATATCAACCGTCGCATTGCCACGGAGGAAATGGCGGACCTTGTTTTTGAGGTTCTCATCCCGACCGAGCGCGTTCAGGAGATCAAGCGTGGTAAAAAGACCGAGACCACTCGCAAATTCTTTCCCGGATACATCATTGTCAATATGCACCTTCTTGATGAGAACAACCAACTCGTCGAGAAGTCATGGTATTTCATCAAAGATACCGCAGGCGTCCTCGGCTTTGCCGGCACTAAGGACCGCCCGATCCCAATGCGCGCGAAGGAAGTGGAAGCTCTGCTTGCCCAAGTCCGCGACCGCGAGGATACCGTTAAGCCAAAAATCCATTTCGAAGTTGGAGACAAGGTGAAGGTTTCCGATGGGCCCTTTGAAAACCAGAATGGTCTCGTTGAAGAGATCGATCCTGTACGTGGCAAGTTGCGCGTTTCCGTCAGCATCTTTGGCCGCGATACACTCGTGGACTTGGAATACTGGCAGGTCGAAAAAGATATTGGCGCAGCGTAAGCTTAAAAAAGACGTTCGCTATCGTTAAAACCTCTTTGCCGAGCCTGATTTTGGGCTTAGCAACGGGGTTTTTCCTTTTGAACTAAGCGGTTTTCTTCGCCTCTAAAATAAAGGATTTAACCAAGGATGGGTCTTTGAAGCCAGGACTGGTTTCCACCCCGCCAGCCACATCCACTGCCCAAGGCTGAACCTCTGCGATGGCTTGGGCCACGTTCAACGGAGTCAATCCGCCCGCTAGCACATACTTACGCAAGCGTGAATTTGCAATGAAGTCGCGAATCAGTTTCCAATCGGCAACCTCGCCTGTCCCCCCGTATCCGGTAGGGGACCAAGCGTCCAACAAGATTTGTGGCGTTGAGAACTCAAGTGAATGCGCGAGCGCGGCCGCATCTCGTGCACGAACGGCTTTCATCCACTGGGAAACGCCGGTCGTTTCACACTGCAATGGGGTTTCATCCCCGTGGAATTGAATCATTTCAAAGCACCCGGAATCCCATAGGTCCTTAACGAGGTTGAGAGACGCGTTGACGACGACAGCGACTCTGTCCGCAGCGCCCTGAAGCGAGGATATCCATGGCAATGCAGTCGCGGGGTCAATGTAACGCTTTGAGTCGGAATAAAAATTGAATCCAAGAGCATCGGCTCCCGCATTAATGCACATCCGAGCATCGGCTTCCGTCGTGATGCCACAGATCTTCACCCGAGGCGCGGGGTGTTCAAATAACCTCATTCCACCAAGCGGGCTGTGGCTTTTTTCATGGAAGGGTGGTGCGTGATCGTGTGGACACGTCCGTCGCTGGAGCGGAAAAATAAACTGAGTAACCAGCTCGTGAGGCTGATGATGATCGCGCCAAAGAAAGCACTCCAGAATCCATCGACCCGAAAATCTGGTATCATTTGCGATACAAAAAGTAATAAAAGTGCATTAACAACAAAGATAAACATCCCCATCGTTACAATGATGAACGGCATGCTGAGAAGCAGTAGAACTGGGCGGACGAAGGCATTGATGATCCCCAAAAGGAGGGAGGCCCCGACGAAGGCGCCCGCGCTGGAGCAGTGAATACCAGGAATAAGCTTAGCTGCAACGTAGACGGCCACGGTAGTAACAAGCCAACGAAGAATAAAAGCACTCATATAGAGACACTACAACCGAGTGTTTATTTTTGAAGAATTATTTTGCATTTTTGGGCGCAGAGTTTCATAGATTGAAAATATGAGTGCAACAAAGCCTTCAAAATCAGCCAAAGCCAAGCCCGTTTCTAGCTCGGCCAAGCCAATCAAAGCCGCGAAAAAAACCGCTACCCAAAAAGCCTCTAAGGTCGCTTCCAAGGATGAAACCCCAATGCTCTTTAAGGGTCTGGAGAAAACAGAAGCTAAGCCTAAGGCCAAGCCAGTCAAAAAAGCCGTAGTTAAATCTGCCGCTCCAAAAAAGCCCACCCGTTCTGCGGCTAAAGTGCTTACTCCTGCAAAAGAGATTACGGCCGAGATTCAGATCGTGATATCCAATGAAAGCATCGCCACTCGCGCCTATTATATTTCGGAGCGTCGTCAAGCCATGGGCTGGCCAGGAGATTCTGACACCGACTGGCTCGAAGCATTGAATCAACTGACCGCTGAGGCAAAGCGCAGGAAGTCCTAAGTCCGGATTTGTGTTTTCCATCGGCGAAGGCATAAGGTTGTCGATGGATTTTGCTCTCGATGACAACCGCTGAAAGGCTGCAACATTTTCTGACTCGGAAGCCGGATATCGCGGCTGCCGCTTTTGTGGCGACTGATGCCCAGATCATCGGTGATGTGAGACTCGGGAAGGATTCGAGTGTTTTTTACGGTGCCGTCCTTCGTGGCGATATCGAGTCGATTCACATCGGGGAGGCGACCAATGTACAAGACGGTTGCATCATCCATCTCGCGGATGATCTGGGGGCTCGAGTGGGGGCCTGGTGCACGATCGGGCATGCCGCCATTATTCATGCCTGCACAGTGGGGGATGAATGTTTGGTTGGAATGAAGGCCGTGATTCTGGATGGAGCCGAAATTGGCGATCAATGTCTCATTGCCGCTGGGGCGTTGGTGACGCAACGTATGAAAATTCCACCCCGCTCGATGGTGATGGGAACGCCAGCGAAGGTGGTGCGTACGTTGAATGCGGCCGAGATCGTCGCTTTGCGGCAAAGTGCCGAAAAATATAAAATCGTCGCAGCCGCCCATGCGGCCCTTCAAAAACAGTCGATCTGATGTAATGTGATTGTGAAGGAGCGAAAATCTTCGCACCCTCCAGATCGCCAATGAATCTTCCTAACAAACTCACGGTTGCGCGCCTGTTTTTGACGATCGTCTTTGTCGTCTGTTTTGCGCTTCCGTTTCCGGGTTGTTTCTCTGTGGCCCTTGGGATCTTTCTCGTCGCAGCTCTTACCGACTACCTTGATGGAGAGATCGCTCGGCGAGGGAACCTCATTACTGATTTCGGTAAGCTCATGGATCCGCTTGCAGACAAGATCCTGACAGCGGCAGCATTTATAAGCCTCGCCGAATTCAATGCCATGCCAGCATGGGCGTTGATTTTGATTATTAGTCGAGAATTTCTCATCACCGGGCTCCGCTCTTTGGCTTTAACAAAGGGAATCGTCCTTCCCGCTGAGAAACTGGGTAAACACAAGACGACATGGCAGATGATAACGATCATCTATTTTCTCGCGCTTCTATCCCTGAAGGAACTGGTCGCCGTTCCATGGAGCACGCAAGCGTGGAGATTCGGAACGCATGTGCTGGTTCCTGTGATGGTGGGCCTCACCGTCTATTCTGGAATCGCTTATCTGCAAAAAAATCGAAACATTCTCGTGACTCGTTGAGAGCTTCCGCGTGAGGAAGAAATTGCGCGGGCCTATTCCGGTGAGGCATTCCAGAACTGTTCAAAAGCTTCCGTCCAATTTCGAGATTCGACGCGCGAGCGCGCAGCCTTGCCCATATTGATTCTGAGTGTGGAATCGTTAGCCAACGTGCGGATGGCTTCGGTCAGTTCGCCTCCATCGTGGCCTTTGGTGATGAGGCCGTCCGTTCCATGCTCGACGAGATCTCTTGGGCCGCCGATATCCGAAACAATCACGGGCAACCCGCTTGCTTGAGCCTCAAGGATCACGTTTCCAAAGGTATCTGTGGTGCTTGGGAAGACAAAGAAATCTGCCGACGCATAAGCGCGAGCGAGATCCTCCCCATCGAGATAGCCCGTGAAAATCGCATGAGGGAGAAGTTTTTTCATCTCGGCCATGTAGGGCCCGTCGCCAACAAAGATGGGGCGCACAGGTGACTTTGAGTCCCTCAATCGAGTGACGGCAGTAACAATGAGATCGAGATTTTTTTCCTTCGAAATTCGTCCAACGAAAAGCATGCCCAGTTCTCCTTCACCAAGGCCTCTGGCTCTCCAGAAGGTGTGGTCACGCCGAGAGGGGTGGAATAGATGGGAATCCAAGCCGCGCGGAAGAATGCGCAATTGTTCGCAGGGAATGCCTCGGTCGATCCAGCATTTTCGGTAGTCCTCGGAGTTCACATAAATCACGTCGAGTTGGCTGTAGAACCAATGCATGAAGTTCCATGTGAGAGTCTCCATGAAGGAATCGTCGGTGAGGATTCGAACGTATTGAGGGAAGTCGGTGTGGTAGATGCCGACGACCCGGATGCCGAGGGACTTTGCCGCTGCCAGGGCGCTCAGGCCGGTTGGTCCTGGTGTGCTGATGATCACCTCGGTGAAGCCACCCTGTTCGAGATAGTCGAAAATTTGAAGCACGGGAGGGAAGCTGAGGCGTTGCAGTTCATACTCGGGAAGTTCGAACTCGCCAATGGGTTCGAAGTTTTTGAGGGGCACCCCGTGGTCGGCAACTTCAGAGCGACAGGTGATAATTGTGATGTCGTGCCCCGACGCCACGCCTGCGGCAGTCATCTTGCGGATCGTGGTAGCAACCCCATTGACGTCATCCAGAGTATCAGTGAACCATGCGCGACGGGTGTTTTTGAGAGGAGTTGGGATTTCGCCGATCAAAGTCAGAGAGGTCTCGCGTAACCACTCGCGGCGAGGAAGACGAAAAGCGTGAATGTAGGGGCTCAGGAGAGCGACAATCGGGGCGAGTGGAATGATCGTCTGAATGCTCTCCAGAAACTTTCCTCGAGAAATCTGTTGGATGAAATCCGTAACGAAGCGGTAGCCGATTTTGCTGGCGATGAGGTTCGCCATGAGGAAGGCACGGCGTTCCGCTTCCTCTACCCCCATGGTTTCGCGCGCCATGGAGGTCTTGAGGTCGGGGTGGTTTAGGGCGTCGGAGAGTTGCTTCCATAGGGAGATGTTTCCACCTTTGGCGAGATCGAAGATCTTTCCGGTGATAATCCCTTGGGCCAAAAATCCAAACTTATCCATGGCCGAGAACTCCGTGGGGTTCTTACCTTCCATGAAGCGGGAGGTGATCTTTTCCAACAGACTCATGGTCGGATCGCCTGGTTTTAGGGGCAGACGAGCCTTGGCAAATTCAAAAGCGGTGCTGTAGGTGCTATGGGCCATCGCGAGTGGGGTCCCAGCTTTGCCGCCGGCGGTGCAGCGTCCCTCACGGATGTTTTCCAAAAACTCTTCCGCGTTCGTGCTCGATGATGTCTCTGTGAAGGCGGATCCGGAATGAGTGCCGCCATGGTCGTCCGAACCTCCGGTAAAAATCTTTTTCCAAGCCTCGTCATGAGTCGGGGTGATACCCGTGCGGGTGCTGAAAATCTCGATGTCGCGGGGGGTGAGTCCTCCAAGTAGTTGTTGCGCGGTTTGGCTGAGGAGTTGGCAATAGCGTCCGTTCAATCCCTCAAAATGACGGAACAAAAGGATGAGTTTTTGAAGATGGAGGGCCGTGAGTTTGCCGTTCACACTATGGAACGGGTGTGCCACGGAGTGGGCTATATTTTCTGTGAAGAGGTATTCGCGGAGGTCGAAAATGTTTTTTCGTGCCTCTTGGATCGTGCGGTGCTGGGACTCTGTGATCCCCCAAGTGAGAACGTGGATGCGGCATTCATCGTCGGGGAAGTGGGTGCTCACTTCCTCGCCGAGGATGACTCCAGGCAAGTGCGCGATTTCTAGGCATCCGTCGATGGTGTTTTGATCCGTAATGGTCACAAAATCCATCCCAGCCGCACGGAGAGTCGAATAGAGTTCCTTAGGATCCGAATAGCTCGCCGGAAAATCCAAGCGCCTCAGCACCCAATCCGCCGCGCGCCCGCTGTGACGCGAGTAAATATGGAGATCGGCGCGGGTGTTTTTCGGTTTCATGGATTCAATCGCTGGATTTCAAGCCAATGCTGATACGTCATCGCTTGCCTTCGAGCAAGCGCCGTGCTTGCGAGATGCAAAATCTGTGATCGGATAGCGGGATAATCCCAATCTGGAGGATGAATGCCGATTCGCAGGAGAGGGGCGTTGCGGAAAGACATAAATAGGCTGTGATTCCAGGCTAGGCTGCAGATGCGTCGCCAACGGGCGCGCACACTCCAGACAAGGCTCCGTGCCTGATAGACTCTACCATTTGTGAAGTCGCTCACAGTCGCGATGCGGGTTGTGTATTCGAAGCACTCTTGCTTCACCGCCGCTTCGGCCTCTGCTCCCAGAAGCCATGCTGGAGCGATGAATCCCTTGGCCTCTAATCCACAAGCGGCAAAAGCAGCGCGACCGGATTGGAGGAGTTTGCACGCTCGGTCGTGGGAAGGATCAAAAAATTCACCCTCCCCGGCGGTATAGGATTGGGTGATCAATCTGTTCATTGTGCCGTCGGAGTTTTGTTTTTCGCGGAGATGGTAAAACCCGTGGAGAACGGCTTCATGACCTTCCGCAACCTTTTCACGTATCCATGTGGCAAACTCGGGATCATCCGATATCAGGCCGCGATGGTGGTGATTGGGGATCACCAGCAACGAGGTTGCGTCAATCCCCGCGCGACCCAAATCGCCCAGAATTTCCTGGGATCGCTTGCACGTGGATGGACTCACGTCATGGATGGATATGACGAGACTGCCGGTAGTGAATGCTTTTTGCATTTGCCAATCTGCCGTGATAGGGGAAAGTGGAGAAAATGTCAGACGAAAACCCAAAACCATCCAATGATAACCGTCAGCGCCAAAACGGGGGTCAAGATCCACAACTGAATTGGCGTGGACTAGTTCTCTTCGCAATCGCCTTCGCCCTCATCGGCGGCGCGTTTTTGTTCCGAGGAAATAATTTTAATCAGACCGAACTGATCCAGTATCCGAAATTCATTAAGCTCGTGAAGGAGGGTAAGCTCATCGTCACTCCGGAATCGCCGCTGGAGCTAGTGGTCGAGGAGGGGCGCAATACCCAATACTTCGAGGGCAAAGTGAAGATGGCCTCCCGCACGACGGGTGAGGAAGGCCCTGTGGCATTCCGCACGCCGATCTTCACTCAGTTCAATGGCTCGGAGATCGATCAGGCCCTCACCGAGGCTGGGATAACCCCGGCTATCACTCCGAAGTCTGATCTGTTGGCGTCAGCGGTTTTGAGCTTCCTGCCGATAGTTCTCTTTCTGATCATCCTCTACTTCTTCTTCCGCTCGCAGATCAAGATGGCGGGCAAGGGCGCGCTCAATTTCGGCAAATCCAAAGCGCGCATGCTCGCGAAGGATAAAAATCGCATCACCTTTAAAGATGTTGCTGGCGTCGAAGAGGCGAAGGATGAAGTGCAAGAACTGGTCGAGTTTTTAAAGGACCCGAAAAGATTTCAAAAGCTCGGTGGCCGTATTCCCAAAGGTGTTCTCATGGTGGGTTCGCCAGGTACGGGCAAAACACTTCTCGCCCGCGCGATCGCTGGTGAAGCTGATGTGCCTTTCTTCTCGATCAGTGGATCGGACTTCGTGGAAATGTTTGTCGGTGTCGGCGCCTCCCGGGTTCGCGATATGTTTGAGCAAGGCAAAAAGTCGGCTCCGTGCTTGATGTTTATTGATGAGATCGATGCCGTGGGTCGCCATCGCGGACACGGCATGGGTGGGGGACATGATGAACGCGAGCAAACGCTCAACCAACTCCTTGTGGAGATGGACGGCTTTGATACTCAAGAGGGCGTGATCATCATCGCGGCGACCAATCGTCCTGATGTGCTGGATCCCGCGTTGCTGCGTCCGGGTCGCTTTGACCGTCAGGTTACCGTTCCCCTTCCGGACGTAAAAGGTCGCGAGGAGATCCTCAAAGTTCACGCCAAGAAAGTCAAAATTGGTGAGGGTTGCAATTTAGCCATTCTGGCAAAAGGAACTCCCGGGTATTCCGGTGCGGAACTCGCCAACGTGCTCAACGAGGCCGCTCTGCTTGCTGCAAGGAAGGGTCTAAAAGCCATTTCCATGCGCGAACTGGAAGATGCCCGCGACAAGGTTCGCTGGGGTAAGGAACGCCGCAGCATGGCCATGAGTGAGAGGGAAAAAACCTCCACAGCTTGGCATGAAGCCGGTCATGCGATTCTCAATGTCCTCTTGGAGCACACCAGTCCGCTGCACAAAGTCACGATCATCCCACGCGGCCCTTATTTGGGCGCGACGATGTATCTTCCCGAAGGCGACAAATACTCGACCCAACAAAAAGAAGCTCTCGATCTTCTCGTGGTAACGATGGGTGGTCGTATCGCGGAGGAAATGTTTACTAACGATATTTCCAATGGGGCTTCGGGCGATATCCGCCAGGCGACCACGCTTTCTCGAAAGATGGTTTGCGAATGGGGGATGAGTTCCTTGGGAATGATCAGTTTTGCCGAAGGCAATGAATACGTTTTCCTCGCTCGCGAGATGTCCCGTCCTCGTGAATACAGTGAACATACCGCCCAGCAGATCGATGCTGAGGTGAAGCGCATTATCGACGAGGCCTACGAGCGCGCGCGTGTCCTTCTGGAGGCTCATCACAAAGAGGTGCAGATCGTCGCTAAGGCCTTGTTGGAATTCGAAACACTCGATGCCTCCCACGTGAAAGAAATCCTTGAATTTGGCGAAATCAAAAATCCGCCGATCATGGAAGTGGCGCCGCCGCCGCTGCCTCCGACACCTGTCGACATTGCTCCTGAGCCACCGGAATCCATCAAGCCCCAACTTCCGCCCGGCGGCTTTGCGGCTCCTGCACCGGCTTAGTTGGAACTCAGCCCAATGGCGGCGAAGCTGGAATAAGCGGCCGCCACGCGTGGAGAGATTCGAGCCCTCAGAAGGACATCGTTATCGATGTATTCCGTGTGACGGATATCCGCTTCACGATGCAACCGGGCAATCAGGTCCGCGCGGGTCTGAGGGATGCGTAACTCGACAGTGATAAGATCATCAGCAACCAACTGGTCGGCGAGACGGTCGATTTTATTAAAGACCAAAAGCGTACGCTGGGATGCCGCGCCGAGATCGGTGAGAACCTTCAGCGTAGTTTCGTAGAATTCCATCACCTCGGGTTGACTCACATCGAGCACGTGAACGAGAAAATCGGCCATCACGGCTTCTTCGAGCGTGGCATTGAAGGCCTCGACGAGTCCATGCGGGAGCTTGCGAACGAAACCCACCGTGTCCGTAAGCAGGAGAGGTTGGTTATTGGGGAGTGCGATTTTCCGCGTGGTGGTGTCTAGCGTCGCGAAGAGTTTGTCTTCCACGAGGACATCTGCGCCGGTGAGGGCGCGCAGCAGAGAGGATTTGCCGGCATTCGTGTAACCAACGATGGCGGCATTTGGCACAGGGGTGCGTTTGCGGTCCTTCCTCTGGGTGGCTCGCTGGCGTTTGACGGCATCCAAGTCCCTCTTGAGGCGATCGATTTGTCCTCGGATCTTGCGTTTGTCCTGCTCGAGTTGGGATTCTCCTTCGCCCTTCGCTCCAATGCCGCCGCCCTGCTTACCAAGGTGAGTCCAAGCCCGAACAAGTCGGGGGAGCGAATACTCCATGCGAGCGAGATCGACTTGGAGGCGGGCTTCGCGTGTTTGCGCCCGCTTCGCAAAGATATCGAGGATCACTTCTTGACGGTCGATGGCGAGAACGCCGGACAACTTTTCCCAATTGCGTTGCTGGGATGGCGTTAATTCGTTGTCAAAAATAATCACATCGATCTGATTTTCCTTAACAAAATCCGCAATCTCCTGCGCTTTGCCTGAACCTACTAAATAGCGAGCGTGGACTTCGCGGTGATGGACGAGTTTGCGGTCGATCACCGGGATGCCGAGCGTGTTAACGAGTTCTTCGAGTTCTTCCAGCAGACTGGTCGCTTCGGCGGTGTTGTCGGCGTTAGTGTAGGCGCCGAGCAACAAGGCCCGCTCGACCATTTTTGGTTTTTCTTTGATTTGAAACATGACGCTGAAAATATAATTTAATAGACTCTAAAGGTAGATTTCATCTGCTGGGATGATGAGGTTTTTCTTCGTTTGAAGGCACATTAGTAACTCTAATCCAGAGCCTGTTTAATCACGATGGCCACCGTCTCTTTTGTTATGCCTTTTAAATTGCAGTATTTGGATTTCAACCAAGTTGACAGCTCTTTAGCTCCCTTGCTTGCATTGCATGAAAAACAGCATCTCGCGATATTCTCAGCTGTCACAATTCTGGCATCATTAATGATATGTTCCCACGTTGGAGAACTTTTCTTGGATTGGGGCTC